>JALFGI010000170.1 GCA_022777455.1 Clostridiales bacterium
ACATCGTACGAATTCGCCCAACCCGGTTTATTTTTGTGGATTATACTGCGCGGGAGGCTACGAGCCTCCCCTACACTGGCTGGGCGGTTGTTGTAGTCTGGCACGCAAAAACGTTACCGGGCGCCGCCCAGGAGTCCCGGATGACACACAGGCCCGGTGCGCCATTGGCCGCGGGCCCTGCCCGCCAAATTACAATTTGCACGCTTGCTGAGTAAAACCGATAAACACATTACATTTTTATCAAATAACATGGTGAGATATTCCCGCCGGTTTCCTTACTATTTAGGTGTAACGGAAAGGAAGTGGTCAAGCATGGAGGATCAGGAAATCACGAGACTGTTCCTGGAGCGCTCGGAGCAGGCACTTGTGGAGCTGATTTCCAAATACGGCAAGGCGGTTGCCAAAATCACCGGCAACATCCTGGCGGACCCACAGGATGCGGAGGAGTGCGCCAACGATACGTATCTCGGGGTGTGGAATTCCATCCCGCCCACCATTCCAAAGTCCCTGGGGGCCTACTGCTGCGGCATTGCCCGGAACCAGGCCCTCAGCCGGTATCAAGCCAACACCGCGAAGAAGCGCAATTCCCATTTCGATGCGGCATTGGACGAGCTGGAGGATACCATTCCCGCCCTGGGCACCGTGGAATCGGAGTTGGAGGCAAAGGAGCTGTCCGGCTGTATCAGCGAATTTCTGGCACAGCTTCCCTACGATGACCGGTACGCCTTCCTCCGGCGCTACTATTACGCCGATTCCATCACCGATATTGCCGAAACCCTGGGCAAAACGCCCCACCGTATCTCCGTGCGGCTGTTCCGCATCCGTGAACATCTGAGAAAATACTTACGGAAAGAAGGGATGCTTCCATGAGCCGGAAAACAACAGTGAAGATTCTGAATGGGATCGACCCCGCCCTCGTGGAAGAATGCGCGGTTTACTCCCCCCCTTCGGAAAGGAACGGTATGAAAAAGCAGCACAGCCGCCGTCTGGCGGTGATCATTCTGGCCGCCTGCCTGGTGGTTGCCCTGGCAGTGACGGCCTACGCAACAGGAGCGATTCAAAGTCTGATTTCCAAATACTGGAGCAGCTTTCACTATGTCACCCCGGACGATGCCCTGCGGGAGGAACGCCCGGATTATGCCCAGTGGTTGGACAGCCAATTGGAGACCCAGTCCATGATGCTGGAAATTGGAGAAAAAGCCGCCCAAACAGAGGTCCCCTACCAAATCCCCGGCCTGGACGGGGCGGGGGTGACGCTGCTGGAATACTACTACGACGGGGAAAAAATCGCCCTGGCCTGCCAGTTCCACAGCTTGAAAAACCAGGTTGACTTCACCTTTGACGCAAAGGACTACGCCAATCTACCCTTCCAGACCGTGGAAGCCGACGGCTACCCCTCCTACAGCGGTATCGTGAAAAATGCGTCGGATTTGCAGGACATTGCGGAAAGGCTGCAGAAGGACAGCTCTGTGAGCTTCCTGGCCTTTGATGCCTGGATTTCCGACCATGTCTACGCGGACGGAGAGGATTTGGGCCCCTGCCACGGAGACCCGGACGAAAACGGTTTCTTCACCGTTGACCCCATCGCCATGGGTATGGGAGAGGTGGAGCTGCCGGAAAAATGCCGGAATCTGCCGGAGGTCAGCGTGTCCCTCACCTACCGGGTGGTCACCTACGCCTTCAGGCTGGAAGGAGATACCGTCCAATACGCCCGGGTGGGTCAGGCGGATTACCCGGTGAGCTTTACCATTCCCAACCTCAATCCCGATTCCATCCCTGAAAAATGGAGCCTGGGAGAACTGACCGCCGGTGAAACCCTGGACATTACCCAGCAAATCCGGGGGACAAATCTCACCATTCACGCTGCTGTTCCCAGGTTGAATGTGGAAAACCTCAGCACCGTTTGGATGCAGACAGATCCGGCCCTTTGGCAGAAAATGGGCCGTGAGCTGGTGATGGAGCGGTTCCCTCAGATTGAAGGAGCACTATCCAGCGGGGAAACAGACATCAGCGTTTCCGACGAGGCAACCGGGAATCTGCTGCTGGGCTTTGACTGCTCCGCGGACGGAAGCGCAGGCTACCTGTATTATGTGGATGTGCCGCGGGATTTGAACGGGAGCAATCTGGACGGCGACGGGAATTGGTTCACGTCCCACTACATCACCTCCACCGTTCCCGAGGGAATGGACATGACCGGTGAGGAAGCTGCCCAAAAGGCGGCGGAGCTGCTGGAAAACTACTCCTGCTTCCGGTTCTCCCCCTGGAACGTGCAAGCGGAATACGACCGGCAGAAGCAGCAGGGCTGCTACCGCATCACTTTGCAGCCGGAATATCAGGGGCTGCCTGTTTACGGCCCGCGTACAACTTCCGAGGCCTTTCTTTCCAATGATGGGCTCTTTGGCTGCCAGGGGCTGATGATGCTTCGGGAGAGCCGGCGCATGGCTGTGCAGGCTCCTCTCTCCCTGGAACGGGCAATCGAATCCGTTTTCAATCACATCACGGAGCTTTCATTCTATGATACTGTCCGGTGCACCGAAATCCGCCTGGGCTACCTGGCAACAACTGAGGCAGAGGAAGTGGTGCTGTCCCCGGCCTGGATATTTGAGTGCAGCCAAACCAAGTCCGGTGAGGA
>JALFGI010000171.1 GCA_022777455.1 Clostridiales bacterium
CAAAACCGTCCGGCACATGGCGAGGCTCTCCGCAAAGGTCACCCACAACCACCCCGAGGGCATCAAGGGCGCGGAGGCCACCGCCAGCGCCATTTACCTTGCCCGCACCGGCAGCACCAAGGCGGAGATCAAGGCCTACATCGAAGCCAACTTCCATTACGATCTGAGCCGTAGCTGTGATGAAATCCGTCCTGCATACCGCCATGTGGAAAGCTGTCAGGAAACCGTCCCGGAAGCCATCACCGCCTTTCTGGAGGGCGACAGCTTTGAGGATGTGATTCGCACCGCCGTGTCCCTGGGCGGCGATTGCGATACCCTTACCTGCATCGCCGGTTCCATCGCCGAGGGCTTCTACGGCATCCCGGAGGAACTGAAGCGGCAATGCCGGGAGAGATTGCCGGAGGATTTGCGGGAGGTTCTGCGACGGTTTGAGAAGACCCTGCATACTTGTCCGTAAAACAGGTTCCCGGTCGCTGCGATTCTTTCAGGGGCATCTCTGAAACTGCTTTTCGGTGTTTTGGACGAGGGATTGTGCTCCGGCAAAAGTATTTATCATATAACAATATATAGTGTTCTGACACAAAGGCTTCATTCAGCTCCGATACGCAGTCTTTGTATTTTCCGAAGGTCTCTTGCTGCGCCTGTGTCAGTGTTCCCATCAGATTTTCCTCATTCCGGGTGACCAGATGCAGCAGATGGGAATACCTGCCGCCTTTGACGATCTGCCGATCCATGGGACAAATGTTTCCGTAATACAGTTCTTCTATGATATTCCGCATGTCACCACCTCCTTTTGGCAGGGACACACAATACTAGCTTCTGCCGCGGATAGCTAGCTGAACTGCGCATTGTTAGCAATAAAGTAACAAAAATACCGGCAGACGGAATAACCCGTCTGCCGGTACTGTACATTATTCAAAGAATCCGTCAGTATCAAAGATATGTGCCAGTTCATCATCAGAAAATGCCCGCAGCACCTTTTCCCGAACGGTAAGGTCTGTCAGTTCCAGTCTTCTGAATCTGCTGGTTCCACCAGCATCCGTGCTTCTGCGAATCAGCTGGATTCTACCAATCTTATCTTCTTCCTTTGCATACTCAGCCAGAGCCTTCGCCTTAGGCAGGTTATCCGCATACTGATCACCGTGAGGCTCCAGAATATCAACTACATAATCAGATTCAGGATCCCTGCGTACGATCAGGAAGTCAGGATAGAAGGATTTCTTTTCGCCTCTGAGATCATAGGATAGGCACAGTGCCCACGATGCTTTGGAAGGATTGCGAAGCCAGCATGCAAAATCCGGGCGACGGGATTCTTCCTCAATCAGCGGGCCTTCCCATCCATTTAGCTTGATTTTGGCGATGCCAGTCTCAGGGGATGCCAACAGATGGTTTTCATATTCCGTGCCATCCGCATCTTCTCGGACGCAAATGTTTTCCGGGATAGCGAAGATCTGCTCACTAACAATATCTGCGTCTGCCAGAATACCGGTATTGATCCACCAGTATGCAGCCGTTTTGACGTAAATATTCGGTTCCGAAGCCGCTAAAAGGCTCGGAAATAAAAAGATGACTCATAAGTCTGGTATACTTATGAGTCAAACATTATGGTTGCGGAGGCAGGACTCGAACCTACGACCTCCGGGTTATGGGGGCATTTTTCAGGTTCAAATAGTTTGTATTTACCGTTAAATATCGTTAATAACTTAAAATATTGATAGCCAAATGTTGAGAAACTGAAACTGTGGGGTTTGAGATTAAAATAAATTAGCCCCACAGCTAACCCCACGGAAATTTCTCAAAAAGTTCGGAAATTACACATTTGACAGATTCACCTTACGGTAGTCGAAGCTCTTTATCGTCCTTGATTCTGAGGTGTGGATTCACCCTCCACTAATGTATTGTCAAAAACTATTCAAAAATTATAGGTTGATTTCATCCTAATATTTGAGTATACTATAAGCGAAGGAGGCTTATTGTATGAACATCGACACAAACACCATTGTTCCTATTTCCCTTGCCAACCAGAACTTTTCCAAGGTGGCACGG
>JALFGI010000173.1 GCA_022777455.1 Clostridiales bacterium
GGGGATGGCACCATCCACATGGACGAAAACGAATTAAAATACGCCCAGTGGGTATCCCGGGAGGAGATCGAACTCCAGCCCGATGATTTCAGCCTGACAAACGAAATGATGACCCGGTTCAAAACCGGCGCGGAACAATAAGAAACGGAGCCTTGGCGGGCAGTGCCCGCGGGCAATGGCGTACCGGGCCGGTGCATCATCCGGGACTCCTGGGTGGTGCCCGGTAACGTTCCTGCGCGGTAAAATCATCGCCCAGCCAGCGTAGGGCGGGGTTATTTTCATCAGGAGGAAAATCAACCCGCCAAACAACAATTTATCGAACGGCTGAGCAAAACCGATAAGCACATTACAAAATGCTGCATGACTGGCATTCGGTCAGCACAAAAAGAAAGACCGTCCCGATTGGAACCGGGGCGGTCTTATTGGTCGGTACTTATTTCTTCTTCCCGTAGGCATCCAAAGCCAGCTTGAAGGCACCGTAGGCACCGGCGTCATTGCCCAGGGCGGCCAGGGCAAATTCCACGTTGGAAGCGGCATGGAAAACATACTTGTGGAAGTAGGGACGCAGGCCGTCCAGCAGCACGGTGCCGGCCTTGCTCACGCCGCCGCCCAGCACCACCACCGCGGGGTTGACCACGTTGCACACGTTGGCCAGAAACTCGCCCATGTAGGCATAGTACTGGTCCAGCACCGCCAGGGCCAGCTTGTCGCCGTCCTTACCGGCGTCGAAAATGTCCTTGCAGGTCATCTTGTCCAGACTGCGCAGAGAGGATTCCTCCTCACTGGCCTCCAACTCCTTTTTGGCCATGCGGACAATGCCGGAGGCAGAGCAATACTGCTCCACGCAGCCCCGCTTGCCGCAGCCGCACACGTCGGTCTCGTCCCGGTTGAGCACCATATGGCCGATTTCCGCGCCCGCGCCGTGGGCGCCATGGAGCAGCTGACCCTCGATGACGATGCCGCCGCCCACGCCGGTACCCAGGGTGACCAGCACCATACTGTCGTAATCCTTGCCGCCGCCCTTCCAGAATTCGCCCAGGGCAGCCACGTTGGCATCGTTGCCCGCCTTCACCGGCAGCCCGGTGAGCCGGGACAATTCGTCACTGATGTTGAACACGCCCCAGCCCAGGTTGACGCAGCGGTTCACCACGCCCTTGCCGTCCACGGGGCCGGGAACGCCGATGCCCAGACCCAGCAGATCCTCATCCTTCACCGCGTTGCGCTCCCGGTATTCCCGGATGGAGGCGGCGATGTCCGGCAGGATCTGACTGCCGTGGCCCTCGGTGACGGTGGGAATCTCCCAATTGGAAATCATTTTGCCGGTTTCATCAAAGTAAGCGATCTTGACGGTGGTGCCGCCCAGATCCACGCCGAAGCCGTATTTCATGGTGGATAACCTCCTGATCATTCAGTTGATGGTCCCATTATAACTTGTGAAAAAGGAAAAAGAAAGTACCTGCCGGAAATTTTTCCTCTTATTTCCGCTTTTTCTCCCGGAAGACAAATTGGGCCACACCGGTCATAACGCCGCTGATGACCAGCTGGGTGTAGTAGCTGATGCCCCGGCAGACGATCATTCCGGGCAGCACCAGCTCCACGCCGAAGATGGGCTCAAAGATGGAAAGAAACAGGGTTTCACTGATGCCCATCCCACCGGGCAGGGGGAGCATATCCACTGCCACGGAGATCATGGCCTGGAGCAGGACCATGGCAAAGGCATTCTCCCCGGACAGCCCAAAGGCCAGATAAGTAAACCACACCACGCTGAACAGAATGAAACGCTGAAGCAGCGTGATGAAAAACACATTGACAATAATTCCCGGTTCCTTCCTGAAAAAGGCGGCGGTGCCCTGGTAATGATCCAGGCTGTTTTGCACCCGGGCCATGACCTTTTCGGGGTTACGGAAGGGCCGGATTTTGTTCAGCAGGTTGAACGCCTGTTTCAGGGTGCGCTGGATGATGCTGGGGTGGAATACCGCCGTCAGCAAAAGGGCAATGAACGCCACGTTCAGCGCAAGGCCGATGTACACCAGGGTATCCACCCCGTCCAGGTACCGCATCACAGCGGCGGGGCGGAAAATCATGACCGCCAGCCCTGTCACCACCAGCACCAGTTTATAGGTGATGGTCACAATGGCCAGCACCACCGTGGAAACCGCCCCGGGGATGCCGTCCCGGCGCATATACAGCACCTGCATGGGCTGGCCTCCGGAGGCGGAGGGGGTGATGGCGCTGTAGAAAAAGCCGACAAAGGAGAACAGGCAGCAGTGGGAGAATTTGGGCCTGGTGCCCAGCCGATGGAACAGATAGCAGATGACCACCGACTCTCCCAGAATAAAGGCGATCACCGCCCCCACGGACAGCACTGCATATCGTTCATCCGCATCGGCAAGATATTCGGCAATTTTGCTCAGATTCTCATCCCGGAACACATACCAAAGGGTCAGGGCCAGGATGGCAAAAAAGAAAACCGCGCTGAGGATACGCTTACGTGTTTGCTTTGTCACGTAATCGCTGCCCCCCTTCTGATGATTGTGAATAAAATGATGTGCTTATTGGTTTGACCCGGCTGTCAGCCAAATTGTAATTTGACGTACTGGAACTGACGCACCCCTTGGCTCCCCCTCTGGGGGAGCTGGCTGCCCCGTAAAGGGCAGCCTGAGAGGGCAGCATGGTTTGATTTCGAGTGCAATTATCTTACTGCGGCACCCTCTCAGTCAGCCTGTTCGGCTGACAGCTCTCCCAAAGGGAGAGCCAAGGGGCGCTGCCGTATCTGCCCGCCAAATTACAATTT
>JALFGI010000066.1 GCA_022777455.1 Clostridiales bacterium
GCCCCTCTTGGCTCTCCCTTTGGGAGAGCTGGCAGCCGTCAGGCTGACTGAGAGGGTACCGCAGTAAGGTAATGGCAAATGCATTGCCCTCTCAGTCTGCCCCTAACGGGGCAGCCAGCTCCCCCATAGGGGGAGCCAAGGGGTGCGGCAATTCCGGTTCGCCAAATTACAATTTTAAGGGATGATTTTATTTTTCTTCAAATAGCGCTCCTCTTCGGAGAAGACGCAGCCGCAGTATTTCTGGATGTAGAAACCCAGCTCCCGGGCCCGCTCCTGGCCGGCGCGGAAATAGGGCCGGAAGTCCCGGTACAGGAATTCCACTCCGTATTCCGCCGCTGCCCGCTCCGCAACTTCCTTCATCAGCTCGTGATTCTGATAGGGGCTGATGAACAGAGAAGAAGTGAAGCTGTCGAAGCCCCCCTCTGCTGCCTGCCGGGCCGCCTCAAAAAGCCGGAACTCGTAGCATTTCACGCACCGGTGCTCAATGTCGTCGGCCACCGCCCGGACGAAGGGGCGCAGACCGTAGTCGTTGCGCTCGATCAGGGGCAGCTCAATGGTCTGGGCGTACTCCCGCAGGCAGTTCCGCCGGGCCCGGTACTCGGTGAAGGGGTGGATGTTGGGGTTGTACCAGAACCCGGTTACATCATAATGGTCCGCGCGCAATACGTCAATGCACTGATTGGCACAGGGCGCGCAGCAAATGTGCAGTAAAGTTTTCATATGGATTCCCTCGTTTTTATGATCATTCCGCACCCACTGTAGGGGAGGATCTTATCCTCCCGCGCAGTACCAGCTGCGATAAGGAATCGGGCCGGGCGAATTCGTACTACGCTAAACCATGGTGCCATTCAACTGAACACTCACGCACGTTACCTGGCGGGAGGCTGAGAGCCTCCCCTACAGTGACTGGATGCTGCCCAGCACACCGTCTTTGAATACTTCCGTGATTGTTACATCCCGGATCTGGTTGTGGAGGTTCTCGCCCTTGGTGTAAACCTGCACATAATTGGGGGCGTGGCCGGTGAAGTAGCCCCCCTCCATGTCCTCGAACAGGACGCTTTGGGTGGTACCAATGAGATTTTCCCGGTATTCGCGGCGCATTTCCTCCGCTACCGCGATGGCCTCCCGGCTGCGCTCCTCTTTAACAGCGTTGGGAAGCTGGCCGGGCATCTCCGCCGCCGGGGTGCCGGGGCGGCGGGAATAGGGGAAGATGTGCATGTCCGCGAAGGCGCATTTTTTGATGAAATCCAGGCTCTGCCGGAATTCCTCCTCCGTCTCCCCGGGGAAGGCCACGATCATGTCCGTGGTGATGGCGCAGCCGGGGAAAAATTCCCGCAGCAGGCAGATGCTTTCATAATACCGTGCGGTGTCGTATTTCCGTTTCATCCGCTGCAAAACCGCATCACAGCCGGACTGCATACTCAGGTGGAAATGGGGGCAGAGGTTCGGGTATTTCACCAGTTCCCGGCAGAATTCCTCTGTGATGACTCTGGGCTCCAGGCTTCCCAGCCGAATCCGCTGCTCCGGCACCGCCCGGCAGATGGCGGATATCAGCTGCCACAATGGGGGCCTGCCGGGCAGATCCTTCCCCCAGCCCGCGATCTCGATGCCGGTGATCACGATCTCCCGGTACCCCCGCTTTGCCAGATCCTTTGCCTGCTCCACCGCCAGCTCCAGGGGAGCCGAACGGATGGGACCCCGGGTGTAGGGGATGATGCAATAGGTGCAGAAATTCACGCAGCCGTCCTGGACCTTCAGCATGGCCCGGGTGCGCTCCTCCAGCCCCCCGGCGGGGAGAATTTCAAATTCCCGGCGGTGCAGGGCATCGTCCAGGGTCTGATGGTATTCGTGTTCTGCGGCCGCCGACAGAAGATCGTCCAGGAACTGCTTCCGGTTTCCGCTGCCGCCGATCACATCTACCCCCAGCGCCTTCACCGTGTCTGCGGCGTGCTGGGTGTAGCAGCCGCACACGGCGAGGATGGCTTGGGGGTTCTGCTTCCGGCACCGGCGGATGACGGCCCGGTTCTTTTTGTCCGCCACAGCAGTGACGGAGCAGGTGTTCACCACGTAGCAGTCGCAGCTTTCCTCAAAGGAGCCGATGCTGTGGCCCATGTCCAGCAGCAGTCGCTCCATGGCCTGGGTTTCATATTGGTTGGTTTTGCAGCCCAGGGTATAAAATGCAATTTTCATATTTGTAATAACCGCCAATTTTTGATCGTAAACATTGTAGGAATCGTCCAAAGCCACAATTGCGTTTTTCGCAATATTTGATATAATACAGCCAATGGGAAATTTCGCAATTCCACGCCCATTATACACGAAACAGAAAGGTTTGTACAGCGCCAGATGGAAAATGGAAAAGAATTTATGATACGTCTTGGCTCTGTCCGGGATGTGGAGGACTTCGTCAGAATCTCCACCGAGCAGCCCTATCCCGTTTTTTTGGACGACGGCAACCAGCAGGTGAACGGCAAGAGCTTCATGGAAATGTTCTGCCTGACCCTCACCAGGCCCCTGCGGGTGACGCTGCTGTGCAGCGAAGACCAGTTCCAGGACTTCCTGTCCCAAACCACCCATTTCCAAGTTTGATTTATCCGCTCCCAGGGAAATTCCCTGGGAGTTTTTTGTATGTTTATGCAAAAATGAACGCCAACGCACCGTGCAATGATTGCGGCGGCGCGGGACGGCACACAGGCCGTTCCCTGGGAAATAAATTGTAATTTGGCGTACCGGAGAACCGACGCACCACTTGGCTCCCCCTCTGGGGGAGCTGGCTGCCCCGTAAGGGGCAGACTGAGAGGGCAACACGCAGCATATTAAGATGGTATTTCCTTCTCTGCGGCACCCTCTCAGTCAGCCTGTCGGCTGCCAGCTCTCCCAAAGGGAGAGCCAAGGGGTGCTGCCGTATCTGCCCGCCAAATTACAATTTATCGAAGGGCTGAGCAAAACCAAAACCGATTAGCACATTTTTCAATAGACAAAAACACCCCGAAACGTTTTCCGTTTCGGGGTGTATTCAGATCAGAATCAGTCAGTGACGTAGGGCAGCAGGGCGATCTGACGGGCGCGCTTGATGGCGGTGGTCAGGTCACGCTGATGGGCGGCGCAGGTACCGGTGGTACGGCGGGGCAGAATCTTGCCGCGCTCGGACAGGTAACGGCGGAGCTTCGCGGTGTCCTTATAATCAATGCTGGTCACTTTATCCACGCAGAATGCGCAAACCTTCTTGCGCTTGCGGGGACGCATACGCTGTTCGTTAGCCATGGAATAACCTCCTTCGTAAATATCTTGTTGAAAAGTTCTTTAGAAGGGCAGCTGAGCGTCATCGTCCTCCAGCATCGCGAAATCGGATGCGGGGGCGCTGGGTGCGGAATAGCCGCCGTAGCTGGGGGCCGCAGGGGCCTGGGCGCCGTAGCCGCCATAACTAGGGGCGGGAGCGCTGCCGTAGCCGGGCGCGGGGGCGTTGTAGCCGCCGGTGTGCTGTTCCGTCCGCTTGCTTTCGCCGAAGTAGACATTGTCTGCCACGACTTCCGCAGTGCGGCGCTTGTTGCCGTCCTTATCGGTCCAGCTGCGGATCTGCAGCCGGCCGGACACCACCGCCATGCTTCCCTTGGTGAAGTACTTGGAGACGAACTCTCCGGTCTGACGCCAAGCGACGCAGTCGATGAAGTCGGTTTCCCGTTCGCCGTTCTCGTTCTTGCCGAAGTCGCGGTCGACTGCGACGGTGAAGCTGGTGACGGCGATGCCGCTGCCGGTACGGCGCAGCTCGGGATCACGGGTCAGGCGGCCCATGATAACAATGTGGTTGAGCATTTCGGATTACTCCTCCACAGCGGTGGTCAGGCAGCGCAGGACGCCTTCGGTGATCTTCATCACACGCTCCAGCTCTGCGGGGAACTCGGGCTTGACTTCCATGTTCATCAGAACGTAGTAGCCCTCGGCCAGGTCGTTGATGGGGTATGCAAGACGACGCTTGCCCCACTCATCGATGCTGGACAGAGTACCCTCCGCCTCCACCATTGCCTTGAACTTTTCCACAAGTGCTGCGATGCCCTCTTCGCCCTGAGCGGGGTCGATGATGTAGAGCACCTCATACTTACCGGTGATCTTAGCCATGTTGATTGCACCTCCTTTTGGACTTTTGGCCCACGGCCATACCGTGAGCAAGGATTGTCCGCATTTGCAGACCATAGTATGATACAGTATTCCGGTCAATTTGTCAAGAAATATTTCCGCATTTTTCCCGGTAAGGCAATTTCCCGGGGGCGAACCGGGCAATCCATTCTTGTCCCTTGACCTGGTGGAGAAACTATACTATTATATGCTTATCGACTGTTACTCAACAAAAGCAGAACTTAGTGGACAAATTCGACCACCCCTTGGCTCTCCCTTTGGGAGAGCTGGCAGCCGTCAGGCTGACTGAGAGGGTACCGCAGTCGGGTCTGGAGGCAGAAAACCCTCTCAGTCTGCCCCTAACGGGGCATCCAGCTCTCCCAGAGGGAGAGCCAAGGGGTGCGCCGGTACCGGTATGCGAAAGAACAATTTACTACACCAGCGGAGTAAAGCCGATCAGCACATACAATTATTACATAACAAAATCTGCCCGGAAGGGCAATGAACAAAGGAGTTATCAAGATGGAAAACAAATTTGAATTGCTCCATGTGGGCATCAAGACCGACGATCCCGTGAAGGCCGAGGAAACCGCCAAGCTGCTGGCCATGATGTTCAACCTGGAGGTGAAGATGGGCAACAGCTCCAATTTCGCCGGCAAGTACTTCGAGTGCATGAAGAAGGAAAATTCCCCCGGCACCAACGGCCACATCGCCATGGCCACCGCGGACGTGGACGCCGCCAAGGCCGAGCTGGAAGCCAAGGGCTTCTCCTTCCGCCCCGAGACCGCTTCCTACAATGAGGACGGCTCCCTGAAGAATATCTACCTGGCCGGAGAATTCGCCGGCTTCGCCTTCCACGTGATGAAGAAGTAATGATCCCAATCAAAGACGCCCCCCGGTTCCAAAAGCCGGAGGGCGTTGTTTTGTGCTGCCGAATGGCGCGATGGCTTCCCCTACGGTCGTATCGGAACCGCGCGGGAGGCTGACAGCCTCCCCTACTAGTCTGTAACACTTAAAAAGTGATGTTTGGTAAGATATGAGATACAAGATATAAGATATCCCAACCGGAAACCAGTTCATTCTATTGAAATCTACAATACAGGAGCTAAACATAGGTCCTATCATGATTTGGTTATGACACCGGAAAAATATCTTATATCTCGTATCTTATATCTTATATCTCTTCGAACAACAATTTTTAAATGTTACACCCTACTACAGTGGTTGAGGAGGGAGCCTGGACGGAAATTCATCCAACAATTACAGCAAAAACAGCTGGAGCACCACCACGATGGCGAAGAAGCACAGGGAGATCTTTTCAAAACAGATCATAAACGCCTTGCCCTGGCCGGGATACTCCCGGGTGTACAGGCGCAGGTTGATCACCGAGGCCAGAGAGCCGATGACGGTCACCAGGCCCGCGGTATCCAGGCCATAGATCAGGGCCCGCAGGTCTGCCGTAAAGGGCCACAGGACGATGGAGGCGGGGACGTTGGA
This sequence comes from Clostridiales bacterium, assembly GCA_022777455.1. The sequence goes on from JALFGI010000066.1 coordinate 5,611, forward strand.
AATGATCTGGCTGATGCCGATGCTCCACCAGTATTCGTTGCCCCGGACGGCGCGCTCCAGGAAGCCGGCAATGCGCTGGTTGGCGGCGATGGAGGAAGAAAACACGAAGAAACACAGGAAGGTCAGCAGCAGCACATAGTCCACCCGGCGGAAGACCTTGGGGTCCACTGCCAGCAGCACCAGGGTGACCAGCAGGGTGACGTAAGGCCAGTAGGGGGTGCGGGTGACGATGCACAGCAGCACTGCCGCAAAGAGGGCAAGGTAGGTCAGCCGCCGCAGCTTTCCTTCCGGCTGCCACTGCGCGCCCCGGTAGTCTGTGCACCCGGCCTTCTGGCCCAGGTCCTTCCGGTACAGAAACACCAGGAACAAGCTGATGAGCACCATGGAACCCAGCCACAGGGGCAGCATCATTTTCAGAAAAGCCCCGGTGCTGATGCCGCTGCCGGAGAAAAGGTACAGGTTCTGGGGGCTGCCAAAGGGTGTGAGCAGGCTGCCCCGCACAGCGGCAATGTTCTCCATGGTCAGGATGGGCAGGATGTAACCCGTCTTCCCCTTTTCCCGGAACAGGAGGATGGTCAGGGGCACAAAGATGATGAGGGACACGTCATTGGTGACGAACATGCTGGAGAAGAACACCCCGAACACCAGGAAAAAGCTCAGCCCCAACATGGTGGAAAATTTCTCCGTCAGCCGCAGGACAGGCAGGAAAAGATTTTCATGCTTGAAGCCGTCCAGCACGCTGAGCAGCATAAACAGGGTGGCCAGGGTTTTCCAGTCGATGGCCTTTACCAGGTCGGCGCTGGGAGGGGTAATCACCAGTGACACCAGCGCCGCCGCAACGCTCACTACCAGCATTGCTTCTTTTTTCAGAAAGGAAATGACTGTTTTCATAGAATCCTCTTTTTGACACAGATGACGGGAGGCAAAATGCCTCCCGCGGGGTGGATTATCTGGCGAACCGGGTTTTCAGGGTGGTGCTCCAGCTTTCGCCGGGGGCCAGGATGGCGGCGGCGGGCTTTTTCAGCCAGTCGGTGCTGCCCTTTTCCGGGCTGGGCAGGCTGTGCCAGGGCTCGATGCACACAAATTTCGGGGTGCCGGGCTTGCTCCAGATCAGGGTATAGGGGAAGTCGGCAATGTCGCAGATCACGGCCCGGCCGGTGTCCTTTTCGTACAGGCCCAGGGTTTTGGAGCCCAGGTTGGTCATGCAGTGGCTGTCCACCTCGAAGAGCTTTTCGTCCACGGGGATGCAGTCGATGTTGCTGCCTAAGTAGTAGCACTTGCCCCGGAGCAGACCCTCGGGCTGGCAGCTCAGGCACAGGGGGGACTCCATCCGGTCGAAGCGGAGCTCGTAGTCGGCAGCGGTGTGGTTTTCGTCAAAGGGAATGGCGAAGGCGGGGTGGTAGCCGATGCCGAAGGGCAGAATCTCCCGGTCGGTGTTCTCCACGGTGAGGGTGTGGTGCAGGGTGTCGCCGTCCAGGGTGAAGGTAGAGATCAGGCGGAAGTCATAGGGGAAATGGGCCAGGGTCTCCGGGTTGCTGTGCAGCTCCAGCACCAGGGTATTGGCGGTCTGCTTTACCAGGTCGTGTTCCATCAGCCGGGCAAAGCCGTGCTGGGTGGATTCATAATCCTTCCCCTTGGCGTGGATGGTACCCTTCACCACCTTGCCGGTGTGGGGGAACAGGATGGGCGCATGGTAGCCCCAGACGCTGGTGTCCGCCTGCCACATGTGCTCCACGCCGTCGCTCTTGCGCACGACGCTCTTCACCTGGGCACCCCAGGTGGTCACAGTGACCCGCAGGTACTCGTTTTCAATGATGTACTCTTCAAAATCCATAATATTGCCTCCCTGTTTTTTTATGTAATCAATAAAGCGTTAATTTGAAATTTGGCGGGATGCCCCTTGGCTCCCCCTCTGGGGGAGCTGGCTGCCCCTGTTGGGGCAGACTGAGAGGGCAGTATGGCTTGATTTCGGTTGCCATGATCTTACTACGGTACCCTCTCAGTCAGCCTGTTCGGCTGCCAGCTCTCCCAAAGGGAGAGCCAAGGGGTGCTGCCGTATCTGCCCGCTAAATAACAATTTGCGGAGTCCTTATGATGCGAACATCAGAAAATACCCCAGCACGGCAATGCCCAGGAGGATGCGGTACACGCCGAAGGCGGAGAAGGAATGGCGGCGGACATAGGACATGAGGCCCTTGATGACCAGTAAGCTCACAATGTAGGAAACGGTGCAGCCCACCAGCAGGATCAGCAGGTCCATGGCGGTGAAGCCCACCCCGGACAGGAAGAATTTCAGCAGCTTGATGGCGCTGGCTCCCAGCATGGTGGGAATGGCCATGAAGAAGCTGAACTCCGCCGCCGCCCCACGGCTGACACCCACCAGAATTCCCCCCAGAATGGTGGAACCGGAACGGGAGGTGCCGGGAATCAGGCTCAGGCACTGGCTCAGTCCGATGATCAGGGCGGTGCTCAGGCCGATGTCGTGGACGTCGCTGACCCTGGGCTCCTTGCCCTCGTTGCGCCGCTCCACCAGGATGAAGGCCACACCGTAGACGATCAGGGCGATGGACACCACGGTGGCGTTGTGCAGGTGCTCATCCATCCAGTCGTCGAACAGCACGCCCACCACGCCGGAAGGGATGATGGCGGCGATGACCTTGAACCACAGATTCCAGGTTTGTTTCTTCTGGATTTGGTTTTTGTGACCATCGAAGGGGTTCAGCTTCCGGAAAAACAGGGCGCACACCGCCAGAATGGCGCCCAGCTGAATCACCACGTCGAACATGCTCTGGAATTCTTTGGACACGTTCAGGTTCACAAATTCATTCAGCAAAATCAGGTGCCCCGTGGAGGAAACGGGCAGCCATTCGGTGATGCCCTCCACGATGCCAAAGAGCATCGCCTTTAGAATTTCAATCATGAAAAATCCTCCTTTGGCGGAAGTGTATTGATTGCACAATCCCCCGACCAAACTGTAGTAGTTTGTAACTCTTAAAAATTGTAATTTGGCACGCTGGCGCGGCAGCGCCCCTTGGCTCTCCCTTTGGGAGAGCTGTCAGCCGAACAGGCTGACTGAGAGGGTACCGCAGTAAGATAATGACAGCAGAAATCCGCCATACTGGCCCTCTCAGTCTGCCCCTCGCGGGGCAGCCAGCTCCCCCAGAGGGGGAGCCAAGGGGTGCGTCAGTTCCGGTACGCCATATTACAATTATGTGTTAAAGACTACTACAGTGGGGGCAGGAATTATTTTGAACAGGCGTTGGAAATTTGCTGGGCCACGGTGCAGTTGGGTTCGTAGATGCAGCTGCCGTAGCAGCAGTCGCATTCGGTGAGCTCGCCGTTTTGGAGCTCGATGGTGACCATCCGGCTCTGGTCCAGCTGACGGCAGTAGCCGGTGAAAATCAGTTCTTCTTCCATATGTTACCCTTCCACGGCGCAGTAGCCCCGG
>JALFGI010000231.1 GCA_022777455.1 Clostridiales bacterium
TAACCGATATTGGTTAATATTATTATAGACTGTTTTCGGTTAATATGCAAGCAGAAAGTGGGGCTTGCATTGGTATGATTTCTTATGACAATTTGTGGAAAGTAATGAAAGAAAAGGGCGTTACCCAATATTCCTTGATCAAGGACTATCACATAAGCCCCGGACAGATCACACGGTTAAAACGAAATGAAAGTGTCAGCACCCACACAATAGAGGTCTTCTGCCGCATACTGCATTGTTCTGTTGGTGAGATCATGGAATATGTGGAGGACGAACCCGATCACGGTGAAACAGAGGATTAAAATACTAACTTTAATTTCTATATGGAGCAAGAAAGGGGACGGCTTATGTGTACCGTCCCCCATTTTTAGCGTTCCTCTTTCAACTCCCGCTTGTATTTGTAATAGGTGTTTCTGGCAAGTCCGGCAAGGCTCATGCACTCAGCATCATTCAAACTTCCACCAAAATCTGCGCTATGCTTTCTGATAATCTCTTTTGCCGCCACACTCTTTTTTGTAACCAGCTTTGTGCCTTTGACCATTCCGATTTGCTTACCATTCAACCGGGCGGTCTCCATGCCCTCTCTGGTTCTCTGGTGCAAGTCCTCAACTTCCTTTTCGGACTGTTCAAACGCTTTACGGATTTGCTTTTCTGCCAACAGCTTAATCACTCTGTTTGTGGCTTCAATGTAAATATCGGCTATCTCATTGCCTGTGGCGGCTATGGACTGCGACACAGCGGACTTGTATGTGTCGGTATCAATATACCCCTCTTTGATAAATACAAGGTTTACGCCCTTGTCCATCAACTCAAAGTATGTTTTGATTCCCTCGTCTGCGTTCCGGCTCATGCGGCTAACTGAATCAAACACAATCGTATCTCCCGCCTTGATACGCTTAATCAGCTTTTGCCATTCGGGTCTGTCCATCTTAGTGCCTGTGTATGCTTCCTGTAATATGTGGGCGGTAGGGTATGCCGCTGTTATGTTTCTAATCTGCCGCTCAATGCTCTGTTGTTTGGTGCTGATTCTGCAATATCCGTACACCATGCTATTACCTCCTGTATCAAATAAAGCGAACCTTAGATAAGATACACTAAGCATACACCATATTTGCAGACCTGTCAATAGGTTTTGATACAATTTTTGAATACCTTAGTTTTGATACTCATGCTAAAAGGCAGAAAGAAACCACCGCCACATAATCGAAGCGGTGGTATGTCTTTAGATTCTGTCCAGAATGTCAACGGCGGTCTGTTGCTGATTCTTCAACAGGTGAATGTATGTGTTATAGGTCACGCCAACATCCGCATGACCAAGAATGGTACTAACCGTTTTCACATCAACGCCATTCTCAAACAGTCGGCAAGCGAATGAGTGCCGCATGGCATGAAGTCCAAATACCTTGCTTTCTTCCATTCCGGCATACACGGCTATCTTTCGGAACATTCGGTCTAGGTATCGTGGGGTTAGGGGAGTGCCATTCTTAGAGGATAGCACATAAGTACATTCCCCGGTTATAGAGTGAAGGTCTTGTAATGCCGCAAATGCCTTTTGATTCATGGGGATTGTTCTTTCTCCGGCGGTTGTCTTTGTGGATTGCTGATCAATCACGGTATAGTGTGTTTCGCTACTCCCGGTTCTATCCTTGACAATTACTCTGGTACTGTTTACTGAGATTGTGCGATTCTCAAAGGATATGTCCGACCATTTCAAGCCTAGCATTTCAGCCGCTCTAAGCCCTGTATTAAAGCCTAGGACGATTGCACTTCCTAGCCTGTAAATTCTCTGTCCATCCTGTTTCGTGCCGCTATAACAGGCGACAGCAGCTTCACACAGCTTGTCGGCTTCCTCTTTGGTGTAGCATTGTATCTCAGACTTTGGAAAAGATTTCTTTGCCGGGATAGTAACGCCAAGCGCAGGATTATGGACAACGGTCTTTTTGATAATTCCAGTCTTAAAACACTCGTTGACTGCATCATACGCTTTCTTTATGGTAGAGTAGGACAGACCATCGGCTTTCAGACTGTTAATCATTTTCTGGACATCATCGGAAGTAAGAGCCGCCACCTGTAAATGTCCAATGCTGGGTATGATTTGGTTCTTTACGGTTTGTTCCAATCTGTCATAGCTTTTCGGCTTCAACTCATTTGCTTTGACATTCTGCAACCAATCAAGCATATAGTTTGCAACGGTGTTGCGCTGGACAACTGCACCATCATTTTTGTGTAGTTCTTTCTGAAACTCTTTCAGTTTCTTTTTGACCTCGGCTTCTGTCTTTCCATAAAAGGCTTTGATTTTGGGCTTGCCCTCCGGCGTTAGTCCTACCCTCATGCGTGAAGTCCATCTGCCGTCCTTTAACTGAGAGATACACCCGTCACCCTTGTCACGGCGTTTCCGTTCTGCCACGTTCGACACCCCCCCATTTTTATTACTTATTTTATTACTTGTCCATAGGGATTCATCGGGAATAATAGTGACACACGGTTTTCAAAAAGTCAAGAAAGTGCCTATTTTTCGTGCATATACAACAAAAAAGCCGTCCAATTAAGGACGACTTTTTGTGAAAAAGTGGCAGGGGCACAAGGACTTGAACCCTGAGCCTACGGTTTTGGAGACCGCCGCTCTACCAATTGAGCTATACCCCTATATTGATAAAAGGCGAAGAGCCTGGATGAACTGGTGGGCCTTCAGGGACTCGAACCCGGGACTATCCGGTTATGAGCCGGAGGCTCTGACCAACTGAGCTAAAGGCCCATGGAATCTCGGGTGAACTCATCACCACGCGGGCTATTATATCATGCCGCTCCGGGATTGTCAAGCGTAATTATGGCAAAAAAATGAAATCTCCCCGGCGGGCCGGGGAGAAGGGCGTTCATTCAAAATCCGCCATGTCCAGGCAGTCGCCGGAGCGGGTGAGCTGGGACAGTTCGCCGTCGCGGAGCAGGTAGGCTTCGCCGAAGAGCAGGAGGGTGTCGTCGTTCTGGTAGAAATAGCTCCCGTCGGGCAGGGCGAAGAAGGTGTTGCCCTGGCTGTCCGGGTAGGTGATGTCCTCAAACAGCCGCAGGCCGTCCAGAATGTTGTCCTTCACCTTCTGGTAGTGGGGCAGGATGTTCACATCGGTGAGCCCCAGGCCGGGCGCGAAGCGCGCAAAGTCCGGGTCGATGCCCTCGCCCTCTTCCTCGGGCTGGACATATACTTCCTCCGCCAGATTCATGGAACCGGCGCTGATGCCCATGACGGTGCCATCAAAATCCTCCAGCAGCTCCCGCAGGCCGATTTCCTGGAAGAAGGCGTTTTCGGTGGGTACATGGCCCCCGGCGAGGATGATGAAGTCACTTTCGGCAACCAGCTTCCCGGCATCCTCTGCGTTGGTGCCGTCCAGCACCTGATAGGCGCTGAAGGTGATGCCCGCCTGGGCGAAGGCAATGGTGGTGTCCATGCCAAACGAACAGGTCAGCTCGTGCTGCTCCGGGTCCGAGGCCACAAACAGGGCCCGGGGGAGCGGGGGCAGGGCCTGACGGATCTGGTGGATAAACTGGTTTTCCGGGTTCAGAATGGCCCGGTCAGCCCCGTCCAGATAGGGGCTGCTGGTGATAAAAACGTTCATGGATTGTCCTTTCTGCTAAAAATGCACGCTGGGGAAATATTCCGACACAAAGTCCACCTGGGCTGCATGGAAGGATTTTCCGTTCAGGTAGTTCAGGGAGCCGGCGTCGGTGGTAAAGGTGAAGGTGAGGCAGTAGGAGTACAGCGCCTGGTAGTTCCGGTCAAAGCGCTTGTCCAGTTTGCCGTATTTCCCGTCTCCCAGCAGGGGATGTCCGGCGTGGGCGAACTGGGCCCGGATCTGGTGGGTCCGGCCGGTGATCAGCTCGCACTCCACCAGGGACAGCCCATTGGCGCTGGCCAGGGTCCGGTAGTTGGTCTGGCAGGTTTTGGAGCCGGGCTGGGGGGTATCGGTGACGAACACCCGGTTCTTTTTGGCATCTTTAAATAGATACCCCTTCAGGCTGCCCTCCCGGGGCTTGGGGGTCCCTTCCACAATGGCCAGGTACCGCTTGTCCAGCTCCCGATCCTTGATCTTCTGGTTCATCACCCGCAGAGCTTCGGCGGTTTTGGCGGCGATGACGATGCCGCCGGTGTTCCGGTCGATGCGGTTGCACAGGGCGGGGGTGAAGGAATTCTCGCTCCGGGGGCTCCATTCCCGCTTCTGGTACAGGTAGGCCTGGATGTGGTCGATGAGGGTTCTGCCGTATTCGGCCCCGTCGTGGGGGTGTACTGCCAGACCCGGACGCTTGTCTACCAGCAGAATGTTTTCATCCTCGTAGACGATGTTCAGCTTGGGGGATGCCACGGTGAGGTAGGCGTTGTCCTCCCGGGGCTGGTCGAAGAATTCGTCATTGATATACAGCTGCAGCACATCTCCCGCCTTCAGCCGGGTATCCCGCTCCGCTCTTGCGCCGTTGAGCTTGATGCGCTTGATGCGGATGTATTTCTGGGCCAGGGAGGCGGGGAGCAGGGGAACGGCTTTGGCCAGAAACCGGTCCAGCCGCTGGCCCGCGTCGTTGGCGCCGATGGTAAACTCTTTCATGGATCAGTGCCCCGCGTTCATTTCAAAATGCCGGTCGATCCGGTCGGAGAATTCCTGGGCGGCGTTGTAGCCCAGCTTGCGCTGGCGGTTGTTCATGGCGGCCACCTCCAGGATCACGGCCAGGTTTCGTCCTGCGGTGACAGGGATGGTGTTCATGGGCACCTTGACGCCCAGGATGTCCATATACTGATCCTCCAGGCCCAGCCGGTCATAGGCGGCCTGGGTGTTCCAGGGGACGATGTTAACCACCAGGTTGATCTCGTTTTCGGAACGGACGGCGCCCATGCCGAACAGCTTTGCCACATTCACAATGCCGATGCCCCGCAGCTCAATGTAGTTGCGGATGAGCTCCGGTGCGGTGCCGATGAGGGAGGTCTCGGAGACCTTGCGGATCTCCACGGCATCGTCCGCGATGAGACGGTGGCCCCGCTTGAGCAGCTCCAGTGCGGTTTCGCTTTTGCCCACGCCGCTGTCGCCCATGAGCAGCAGCCCTTCGCCGTAGACCTCCACCAGCACGCCGTGGCGGGTGATCCGGGGGGCCAGGGCGGATTTCAGATAGAAGATGATGTTGGAGGCCAGGGTGGCGGTGGCCTCCGGGGAGCGCAGGATGGTGATGGAGTGCTTTTTGGCCATGGCCAGACATTGCTCGTCCACCGGGAAGCTCCGGGCGATCAGCAGGGCAGGGGGCTTGTAGGAGAACAGCTGGTCGAAGATGGTGGCCCGCTCCTGGGGCGTTTTCCTTTGCAGATAGCTGATTTCCACGTTGCCCAGGATCTGCAGCCGCATGGGCTCGAAATAGTCGAAATAGCCCGCGATCTGGAGCCCGGGGCGGGACACATCCTCCACGGTGAGGCGGATGGATTCGTAGTCCGCCGAAGCGTAGGCCACTTCCATCTTGAATTCCTTCACCAGGGCGGACAGGGGAATGCTGTAGGTTTCAATCATATGTGCACCTCCTGCTTGCATCATTCTTATCGGTTTATTATACCAGTCTTCCGGGGAATATCAACCTGTTTTTAGAAATCCAAAAATTTTGCAAAAAAATGCTTGCTTTTTTGGGAAAAGTCTGATATCATATCTAAGCGCCCGAATGGGGTGCCATATGGAAGTATCAATTCGGATGGGAGGTGCAATGAATGGCGAAGTGTGATTTTTGTGGTAAGGGTGTTACCTTTGGTATTAAGGTTTCCCACTCCCACAGACGTTCCAACCGCGAGTGGAAGCCCAATGTCAAGCGAGTGAAGGCAGTCGTGAATGGAACTCCCTGCCATGTGTACGCTTGTACCAGATGCCTCCGTTCCAACAAGGTAGAGCGGGCCGTCTGATTTCTGTGGCATATAAAATGCGCTGCTGGTTTCCGGCAGCGTTTTTTATTTTGATTTTTTGCCAAAATGTAATTTGGCGGGCAGATACGGCAGCGCCCCTTGGCTCTCCCTTTGGGAGAGCTGTCAGCCGAACAGGCTGACTGAGAGGG
>JALFGI010000250.1 GCA_022777455.1 Clostridiales bacterium
CAGCACCAGACAGCAGGAAATCTCACGGGAGCGGATGGTTGCCACCAGCTTTTCAAGCCTTGGAATCTGACCAATGTTCGCCGCCTCGTCGATCAGGCAGCGGACATGGACGGGAAGCCTGCCGCCGTAAACATCGTCCGCCTTTTCACACAGCAGATTGAATAGCTGAGTGTAGCACAGGGAAATGAGGAAATTGAAGGTATCGTCGGTATCCGACATGATGATGAACAGAGCGGTCTTGCGATCTCCCAGGGTGTCCAGCTCCAGCTCGTCATAGGCGGTCAGGTCACGCAGCTCCTGAATATCAAAGGGAGCCAACCGTGCGCCGCAGCTAATCAAAATCGACTTGGCTGTTTTGCCCGCAGCCAGCTTGTACTTCTTGTACTGCCGGACGGCGAAGTGCTGGGGCTTTTCCTTTTCCAGCTCCGCGAACATCAGGTCTACCGGATTCTGAAATTCCTCGTCATCCTCCCGAACCTCCATGGCGTTGATGAACTCAATGAGGGTGGAGAAATTCTGCTCCTCCACCGGGGCTTCATAGTGGATGTAGCCGATGAGCGCCGTGTACAGAAGGGTTTCCGCCTTGACCCGGAAATCGTCCCCGGCTTTGCCCTCGCCCTTGGTATTGGCGATGAGGGCAGTCACCACTTTCAAAATGTCCTTTTCGCTGTGGATGTAAGCGAAGGGGTTATAGTGCATGGATTTTTTGAAGTTGATGGTGTTCAGAATCTTCACCCGGTAGCCAAAACGCAGGAGCATTTTTCCACATTCGGTGACGATGCTGCCCTTTCGCTCGGTTTGTCAAGGAGGTAGTGCGGAAAAAGCGAAAAAATTAGGATGCGTCCAGATCGCGGCGGACAAGGCGGTTGATTTTGTCGCTCATGGTTTCCCTGCTGGTGGTGCTGAAATGGAACGACACCTCGTAGATGGTGTTGCCGATTTTCTGCACCAGGGCGGGCGGCGGCGCGTCCGGGGCGGGTGGAGCGTTGCTGCCCTCCGTCACGGGCAGGGGGATGGTCTTGCCCTCTCTGCTGGTGCTGTCGCTCACCTCCGGGGCGGGGATAGTGCTGGTGATCGTCATGCTGGGGTCGTTGGTCATAGGCTCTCCTTTCATCGTTCATCAAAGTTTGCCCAACGTGGCCGACAGAATGGCGGTCACGTTGGATAGGCGGGGACACGTTATCGCTCCGCCTCCCGGCGTTTCTGCCGGGCCTGCTCCTGCTGGTGTATGGCGGTGTCGGCGTTGCGCTTCACCTGTTGAAGCCGCCGCAAATCGTCCTGGATGGGCTTGTATTGCTCATACTCGGCCTTGTACTCCTGTTGAAGCCTCGCCTGCTCCTGTTCCCACGCATGAACGGGGATTTTACCAGCAGGGGAACGGTACTTGTCCAGCTTTCGGCGGGCCATGTGGAACGTCCTCAACTCGTTCTCATGCTCCCTCTCGAATTGTTCCCGCTTGCCCTTCCACTTGATACCCTTCCATTCGTCATAGATGGGCTTGGTGTCCCGGTAGAGGTCAACGAGACGAAGCAGTTCCTTCAATTCGTTCAGACGGGCGGACTTGGCTTTCATGGATGCGTTGATGGCCTCCGTCTGTTCACTCTGGACGGCGATATGGGCCTCCAAATCTTCCAGAGTGACAATGCCTTTCTCAGTCAGAAAATTGATGGCCTCGGCAAAATCTTTGAGGTTTCCAATCCTGGCGTTGCGGCTCCATGCTCCGGCGTTCCGGCCCTCATAGTAGTCAGTCAGCAGGGCGGCAAGCGTGGGGGCCTGGGGCTTGCTCAACTCCTCCTTTGCCGCCTTTATCCAGTCTGTCAGGTCAGCGATTTTCCTCCGAATATTCCGCAACAGGTCATTGGCCTTTCTTATCCAGCGGTTGAAATCGCCCTTGTCGGTGGTGATACCCTTGGCCTCCATCTGGCGGACAGCCACGCCCTCGTGGATGGTGGGCAGCAGGTCAAGGCCCTGACGCTCATAGGAGCGGTGATCGACACGGCAGGTCAGGCCCTTTTCCTCAAACTTGGCATTGACCATAGCAGCCCACGCCTCCCGCCATTGTTCCAGCGTTTCCGGGTTTCCCCAGTCGGTGGTAGGAACAGCGTCAAAGAGGGGTTTGCCGTCCTCGCCCATGATGCGGTTCCCATCCTCGTCCAGACGGTAGCGGCGGCGCTGCTTGCACCCCCATTTGCCGTCTGGCTCAATGGGTCGGATAGGGCAGAGGACATGAAAGTGCGGGTTAGGAATACCGCCGTCCTCTTTGTCCGGCTGGTGGATGGCAAAGTCGGCAATCATGCCCCGGCCCACAAGCTGCTCTGAAACAAATTGCCTTGCAAGAGCGATGTTCTCGTCAAGAGAAAGTTCGTTCTGCAAGGCAATGTCAAAGCTATATGCAAGCTGGGCTTTCTTGCCGCGCTCGGCCTTCTCCACGGCGTTCCAGAGGGTGGCGCGGTCTTGGTACTCGGCGGGGGCCTGGGGCGGCAGAAGAACGTCTGAACAGACCACGCCGCCCTTGTGGGTATAGTCGCTGACTTCGCCATAGTATTCGCTGTAAAGTTTCTCTCCGGCGCGGTAGGCGGCAGACGTGACAATAGACTGTCCCGCGCTCCGCTTGACCTGGGTGACGTGAAAGTGAAACAGGGCCAATTATCCGCCCTCCTGCTGGTCAATGGCGTGGCGCACCAGGGCGGCAACTTCTGGCAGGGAAAAGATTTGCTCAACCAAAATTCTAAATGCCGTTTGGCTCATGCCTCGTACTTCCGGTGCCACACTCTCCACGTCCGCGCCACGGGTGATAAGGCGGTGGTTACGCTTCTTCCTCTCGCCCTCCGAATAGTAGCGGATACGGTTTTCCAGCCGCTGAACTTCATGCTGGTACTGCTCCGCTTTGACAGTAGCCTCGTCATACTCTTTCTGCAATTCTTCACGCGATTCCTCCAAGGTGATCGCCTCCTTTTTGATTAAATTCCAAACATCAAATTTTTTGAAAATAGGGGGTTGACAAAAGTCCTGGTCTGGCATATACTGCTCATATCAAATAATTTTGATGTGAGGTTAGTACAATGGATAACGCCCACCAGGAACACGCCAAAGTCTTTAAGGCTTTGTGTGACCCAAAGCGTCTGGCAATCCTCTCCCTCCTTCGGGGCGGCGAGAAGTGCGCTTGCGTTTTGATGGACCAGTTGGGAATGGCACAATCCGCCGTTTCCTATCACATGAAGATTCTATGCGAATCGGGTATTGTCGTGAGCCGTCAGGAAGGGAAATGGACCCATTACAGCCTGAGCAGTACGGGCAGCAAGGCCGCTGTTGAACTGTTGCTGTCTCTGACAACGCCCAGCACAGAACAGGACCGTTGCTGTGGATGAGAAAAGCCATCGTCCGGGGATGGCTTTTCTTTCGACACAACACATCAAAATATTTTGATATGATTATCTGATTGGAGGTACTCTCATGCAAATCCTTCGTTCCCTGTGGCTGTTCATCCAGGACCAGGTTCTTGGAATGAAATGGCTGAATGTGCTGATTGGGGACCTGCTCTCTTTGCTGGGCCTGGATACGGCCTCACGGCTGGGCGGCAGCGTCCAATTCTTTGTGTACGATGTGGTCAAAATCACGGTACTGCTGTGCTTCTTGATTTTCGTGATCTCCTACATCCAAAGCTACTTCCCGCCGGAGCGCAGTAAGCGAATATTGGGGCGGTTCCATGGCATTGGTGCGAACATCATATCCGCATTGCTGGGTACAGTGACACCCTTCTGTTCCTGCTCGTCTATTCCGCTGTTTATCGGCTTTACCAGTGCCGGGTTGCCGCTGGGGGTTACATTCTCGTTCCTGATTTCCTCCCCAATGGTAGACCTGGGTAGCCTTATCCTCCTAATGAGCATTTTCGGTGCTAAAGTTGCAATCATCTATGTGCTGGTCGGCTTGGTGATCGCCGTGGTAGGCGGCACCCTGATTGAGAAACTTCACATGGAGCCTTATGTTGAGGAATTTATCCGCAATGCTGGCGGCGTGGACATTGAATCCCCAACACTGACCAAACGGGAACGAGTTCAGTTTGCGAAAGAACAGGTCGTTTCCACATTCAAGAAAGTATTCCCTTATATCCTGGTCGGCGTAGGCATTGGTGCGGTCATTCACAACTGGATTCCGGAAAGCTGGATTGAAGCGGTGTTAGGCGGCAACAATCCGTTCGGGGTTGTCCTTGCCACGCTGGTGGGCGTCCCCATGTATGCGGATATTTTCGGCACTATCCCGGTGGCGGAGGCCCTGCTTTACAAGGGCGCACAGCTTGGCACAATTCTGTCCTTTATGATGGCTGTCACAACGCTAAGTCTGCCGTCTTTGATTATGCTCCGCAAGGCCGTGAAGCCGAAGCTGCTGGCGCTGTTCATTAGCATCTGCACCATTGGCATTATCATTGTCGGCTATCTGTTCAATGCGTTCCAATTTTTGCTGATATAAATTTTTAGGAGGAATCAATTATGGGACTGTTCAGTAAGAAGAAAGAAGAAACAAAATCCTGCTGTTGTGGAGGCAACTGTACCCCGGAAACGATGGCACAGGCAGAGACGGCAAAAGCCGCTTCCGGGGTCAAGGTGCTGGGGACCGGATACGCCAAGTGCAACGCCCTGGAAGATGCTGTTCGTGCCGCCCTCACGGAGCTGGGGATGGATACGACCATTGACCATGTGACGGACTTCACGCAAATCGCCGCCTACGGGGTCATGACTACTCCGGCGCTGGTGGTGGATGGGAAAGTGGTGTCGTATGGCAAAGTGTTGAAGAAGGACGAAGCCAAGGCGTTGATTCAGAAGGTACGGACATAATACCTGTTGGAAGGGTGCGGATGCGAAGCGTCTGCACCCTTCTAACAGGTGTGCAGGAATAGCCGCGAAGCGGCGCAAGGGGCGCAGCCCCTTGTACGGAGCGGAGCGACGCAAAAGGCCCTGACTTTCGTAAGTCAGGGCCTTCGCCTCGCAGAGCGCACGATACATGGTCGCAGACCATGTATAGAAGTGCGCCCTTCCGTTCCGTCAGGGATTTAGACAGTTGGGGAAAGCGGGACCTTCTCCGCCTCCTTTGCCGCCCGCTGTGCCTCCCTCACCCGGCGCATACGCAGCTTGTTTTGCTCCCGTTCCCGGTTCCGCGCCGCCAACGCCTTTTGTGCTTTTGCTTCTTCCACGGCGGTCAGAATGACCTCCGGCTTAGGCGGAACGAAACAGCCGATGAAGTTGAAATATACATCAACCTTCTGCCGTCTGTCCCCGGTGGATTTGTCGGCCTCATGGACAACGACTTTCTCTATAAACTCGTTGAGCATGGGGGCGGTCAGTTCGTCAAAGTTGGTGTATCGCCGCACAAGGGAAACAAACCTCTGCGCCCTCATGCCGTCCTCGGCCTGGGCGGTGATGCCCTCTTTCAGTTCCGCTGCCTCCTGCTCCAATGCGTTCTGCTCAGTGTCGTACTCCACCAGCAGACGGTTGAAATGCTTGTCGGGTATCTTCCCGGTGGCGTTCCCCTCATACAGTTTCCTGATTAACTCGTCAAGTTCGGCAATTCGCTTCTCCACCTGACGGAGCCGCTTCTTCTGCTCCCTGGCGGTCTGCTCTTGCCCCGCGCTGGCGGCGTCCCGCACGATGCGGATAAACTCTTTCTCGTCCTCCCGGACGTAGGCGCTCACCTCACGGATCGCCGTCAGTATCAGCTTCTCAATAGTGGAAGTTTTGATATAATGGATGGTACAGTCACGGGTCAACTGACGGTAATTCCCGCAGATATAGTAATCATCAGCGTCATAGACCTTCTTCTTGCTGGGGGATGGCTGATGGTGGGTCAGCTTGTGTCCGCAGTCGGCGCAGTAGAGAAGCCCGGTCAGCGGATTGGCGGGGCGGTCTGGATAGCTGGGCTTGCGGATGGTTTTCTTCAGACGGTGGGCGAGCTGCCACGTTTCCTCGTCCACGATGGCCTCATGGGTGTCGCGGAAAATCATCAATTCCTCCGGCTTGGCCTTGCGCCGTTTCTTGGTCTTGTAGTTCTCGCAGATGGTCTTGCCTAACACGGTATGCCCCATGTACTCCTGCTTTTCCAGAATGTAGCCAACTGCCGTACTTGACCAAAGGCAGGGGTCATGAAAGCCCTTGCTGTGGTCGTTCTCCGGGTTGTGCAGCTTGGCATAGGCGGAGGGTATCAGCACCTTGTCAGCAGTCAGAGCGTCCGCTATGCCCTTCACGCCGTAGCCGTCAATCACCATCTGGAAGATGCGTCGGACAACGGCAGCAGCTTCTTCATCCACAATCAGGTGTTGTTTGTCCTGCGGGTCGCGGCGGTAGCCGTAGGGGACGCTGGGGGACACGCGCTTGCCGTCCTGCATCCTGGCCTTGAAAATGGCTTGTATCTTCCGGCTGGAATCGCGGGCGTAAAATTCGTTCATAATGTTCAAAAACGGGGTGAAATCGTTATCCCCCTGCTTGTCGCTGTCGATACCATTGTTGACAGCGATGAAGCGCACACCCTTGTCTCTGAACATGACATCGGTGTAAAAGCCGACCTTGAGATAGTCCCGCCCGAAGCGGCTCATGTCCTTGACGATGATCGTTGCCACGTTCCCGGCCTCCACCTCGGCAATCATGGCCTTGAAGCCCTCTCGGTCAAAGGTCGTGCCGCTCACTCCATCATCGGTGAAGTGGCGGACATTGGTGAAGCTATTCCGCTTGGCATAGTCCTCCAAAAATGCCTGCTGATTCAGAATGGAGTTGCTGGGGCCTTGTAACTCATCGTCACGGCTCAAACGCTCGTATAATGCTGTAATTTTGGCGATATTGTGTGCCATATCGTCACCTCCCGAAAGTGTGCGGATTTCTCCGTCCTTGAGATATTATCCCTTTGGGATCAGTGACAACAAAGCTGACAGGGTACTTCTTGGAGGTACACTGCATCAGGTTGGGCTTGAGCCAGAATCGGGTTTTGCCGGAACCGGAGCCGCCGATGATAAGGACATTCTTATTCCTGGCGGTCTTGGGATCGGCAGGACGGTTGTTCATGGTCAGGCTCTCTGTCTGTGTGAGGATGATGTTGTTTTCAAACACCGGGTCAACATAGGGTCGGATGTCCTCCGCTGTGCCCCACCGGGCGGAGCCGTATTCCATGTTCTTGCGGAATTTTTTGGCATTTTTGCCCTTCACATAGACACCCAGCCGCATGGCTGCGGCGATGGCAACACCGACGCAGAGATCCACCGGGTGGAAGCTGGGAAGCGCTGTGGCAAAGGCGGCGGACAGTCCCTCCATGAAGTGCAGGAACTTCCCGGCAAAATCAGAACCGGGAGCCAGCCGTGCCGCCTGCCCCAGCTTGGTGGCAAACAAAGCGATGGCTGCATACGGGATGTTGGGCAGAAGGATTTTCTTCCAGTTTACCTGCTTCACCGTTCCAGCTCCTTCTTCCTAGTCCGATCCACTACAGCAGACTGGATAAGGGATTTGAATTTTTCCAGTTTGGCAAGCACAGAGGGCCGGGATTTCTTATTCACAATCTGCTCCGTGTACTCCTTGAAAGCAGCGGTCATGGCATCGGCATCCTGACCTTTGAAGAAAATCAGGTAACGATCCTGTCCTTTTGCCTTGAAAGGAGCAAAGTCAATGCCATACTTCCGGGCAATGCGGTTGAAGGAACCGATATTCTGGTCTGTGACCTCCACACTCTGCAGGCCCCGGTTCTGGGCGGCGAGTTTTTTGACGGTCATTTTCCCGTGGGGCTGCTTCTTCTGATGCTTGGTTTTGATCTGAGCGAGGAATTTGCCCAGCACCTTCCGCAGCTCCTGCTCTGTCAGCTTTGTGCAGTTGATGACGAGGGTAAATACCCTCTGTTCCACTTCTTCCTGTATGGGGCATCATCTCCTTTCTGTGGATTTGCAGGGAATGGTAATTTACTAGGGCGGGACTACCAGCCGATGGATAATCTTGAAATCTGTCACGATATTCCTTTCTCCCGGTGTCCGGGCATGAAAAAAGCAGCTCAAAACGAGCTGCCGAAATCGTAATTTGCCTGCATGGTGTAGTAGCTGTCCAGGGTGGAAACAGCATTGAACAGCGCCGCCAGAAGGTAGGCTTTTGTATTTCGCACCTGAGTGCGATTATCCTGGATGCCGTCGCATACCCGCTCAATGTGCATGGCGTTGATTTTGGAGAACCGATCCTGGACATAGGCGGTTGCGTATTCCGAATCCCTGCCAATACGAATCGTAGGACTGCGATTCATGGCAACCTCCAGCATGATTTCCACAAGTTCATCGAGCTGCTCTCGACTGTACCGCTCCAACATAATCTCATACTCAATCTGCTCTCTGATCTTTTCTCTTTCTGTCCTTCCGTCTGTCAGCGGAGCCTGTCTGGTTGACGGTACTGCTTCCGCAGAAGGAAAGAATGAATCTGTATTTGATAGATCAGTATTTAATTTTTCTGTAATTGATTCTTGTATATTTAATTGGGCGGGATTTTCCTGTTCAGGTTCCTCCTGTTCAGGAATATCCAAAACAGGATTACCCAAAACTGGTTTCTCCAAAACTGGATTATCCCGTTTAGGTGCTGTTCCTGACTTGGGAGGATTCTCGGTGGAATCTGGACGAACCGGCTTTTCCAGGATTGTGTACTCCACCTCGGTCAGATGCCCCAGTTCGTTGCGGAGCCGCCTGCGCTGGACATATCCGGCGTTCTCCAATTCTTTGACGGTGGAGCAGATGCTGTCCACCCCGTCCTTGCAGATGCAGGCAAGCCCCTTGGTGGTGTAGTCCCAGCCCTCCGGCAGAGAGAGCATCAGGGACAGCAGCCCCTTGGCTTTGAGGGAGAGGGATGTATCCCGCAGATGGTAATTTGCCAT
>JALFGI010000276.1 GCA_022777455.1 Clostridiales bacterium
ACATCGCCACGGTTTTTGTCAATGGCATGGCGGCAGGGGAGCACCGCTGCGGCTACACCGCCTTTCGGCTGGAGATCACCGGCCTGGTCAAACCCGGGGAGAACATCCTGGCCGTCCGCCTGGATACCACGGAGAACCAGGAAATTCCGCCCTTTGGATTCGTCATCGATTATCTGACCTACGGCGGACTGTACCGGGAGGCCTGGCTCATTGAGAAAAATTCCGGCGTCATCCGGGATGTGTTCATCACCACCCCCACGGTGGACCGGGCGGAAATCGAGGTGGAAACCGACAATTTCTCCGGGGACATTGATATTACCATCCTCACGGAGTCCGGCGAGCAGCTCTACAATACCTGCAGCCGGAAGAGCCACGCTTCCGCCCAGCGCATCAATGCCCGTCCCTGGCGCCCGGAGGACCCCAACCGGTATGTCTGCCGGGTGCGGCTGCTGAATGGGTCCGGGGTGGAGGACGAGGAGCAGGTCCTCTTCGGCTTCCGCACGGCGGAATTTGCCGCCGACGGCTTCTATCTCAACGGAGAGAAGTATTTCCTCCGGGGCCTGAACCGGCACCAGAGCTTCCCTTACATCGGCTACGCTGCCACGGAATCCCTGCAGCGGGAGGATGCCCGGATTCTGAAGGAGGAGCTCCACTGTACGGCGGTCCGTACCAGCCACTATCCCCAGAGTCAGTACTTCGTGGATGAGTGCGACCGGCTGGGTCTGCTGGTGTTCACCGAGATTCCCGGCTGGCAGCACATCGGCGACGATGCCTGGAAGGAGCAGGCCTGCCGCAATGTGGAGGAAATGGTGAAGCAGTACCGGAATCACCCCAGTGTCATCCTCTGGGGCGTGCGGATCAACGAAAGTGTGGACGACGATTCCTTCTACCGCCAGACCAATAAGCTGGCCCACAAGCTGGACTCCAGCCGTGCCACCTCCGGTGTCCGGTATCTGGAAAAGAGCAAGCTGCTGGAGGACGTGTACGCCTTCAATGATTTCTCCCACACCGGGGGGAATCCCGGCTGCAAGCCCAAGAAGGAGGTCACCTCCAATGCCCAGAAGGCCTTTTTGATCTCCGAGCACAACGGCCATATGTTCCCCACCAAGTCCTTCGATCCCTGGGCCAAACGTCAGGAACAGGCCCTGCGCCACATGCGTGTGCTGAATGCCGCTTATGCCAGCGGGGAGCACGCGGGCTGCTTCGGCTGGTGCATGTTTGATTATCCAACCCACAAGGACTTCGGCTCCGGCGACCGGGTGTGCTATCACGGCGTGATGGATGCCTTCCGGAATCCCAAGCCGGCAGCCTATGCCTACGCCAGCCAGGGGGAGGAGGAGACGGTGCTGGAGGTGGCATCCTCCATGGACATCGGCGACTATCCCGGCGGTGAGATCGGGAGTGTGGCGGTGTTCTCCAATGCCGACGAGGTGACGCTGTACAAAAATGACTGCTTCGTTACCAAGCTGAGCAGAAATGCCGAGTCGGCGCTGCCCCATCCGCCCTTCTGGATGGACGATCCCATCGGCGGGCTGCTGGAGAGCCAGGAGGGGTTTGGGCATAAAAAAGCCGAACTGGTGCGGGAATGCCTTGCTGCCGCAGCCAAATACGGCCTGACCGGTATGCCCCTGCGTTACCGGATGAAGCTCGCCTGGGCCATGCTCCGCTACCGCGTCCGTTATGAGGATGCCGTGGCCCTTTACGGCAAGTACGTGGGCAACTGGGGCGGAGAATCCACAAAGTGGCGCTTCGAGGCCGTGGTTCATGGGAAATGCGTGAAATCCGTTACCAGGTCCGCCTCTGCCAAGCTCCATCTGGAGGTGCGTGCCAGCAGCAACCGGCTGCACATCGGCGATACGTATGATATGGCGGCGATTCGCATCCGGATTCTGGATGAATGGGGTTGCGTTGCCTCCTATGCCCAGCTGCCGGTAAGCTTTGTGGCGGACGGCAATGTGGCCCTGTTGGGGCCGGACTCCGCCACGGCGGAGGGCGGCATGTGCGGCACCTATGTCCGTACCATCGGCCAAACCGGTCCGGGCATCCTGGTGGTCAGCGCCCCGGGGTTGGAGAGCGTCACCGTGGAATTCGCCGTGGATTCCAAATTCGTCCAGGGGCTGCCCCAAGGGGCGGACCAGGAAATTGCCCAGCCCTGTGACAGCGGCTGTAAGGAGCTTCAGGCGCTTCAGGCGCTTTGATCCCTTTTCTCAAAATCAGCCTCTCCCGTCCAATGAGCGGGGGAGGCTTGGTCTATCTGAGAGGAAAAATGACTTTTGTTACCGTTTGTAACCAGAAAACGGAACCATTTTGGCATCTTTCCACAGGCTGTGCAGAAGTAATCGATCGGTTACAAAAATCTTAATAATAGAAAAAAAGAGGGGAATGACGCAGTTTTGTGGTTGAAAAAGAGTGGAAAAGAATGGATAATCACGGGGAATAGAAAGAAAATGACAACGGTCTGAAATTCTTTTGTAATTTATTTTGTAATTTTTTGTAAATTCCCTATTGACGAATCGGGGAAAGTCATATATAATACGCATATAAATCAGAGCGCCTGAGAGTGTACCAACATGTGCAGTTATCCGGCCTCAATTTGTAAAACATTTTTAGGAGGAAAAACATATGAAAACAGTTAGCAAAAAGCTGCTCAGCCTGCTGCTGGTAGCAATCCTGCTGGTTTCCGCACTTCCCTTCCAGGCGTTCGCAGCTGAAGTTGAGTGCACCCCCGAGGTTGTGCCTGAGGTTGTTCCCGAGGTTGTTCCCGAGGTCACACCTCTTGGAGAAGAGCCCGCCAAAATTCCTCACATCGGCGAGCACCTGGCCGAGGTTTGGGATTACAATTCCACAACCCACTGGCAGGTCTGCCATGTTTCCAACTGCGAAATGGAAGGCCAGCGTGTAGCCGAGAATGCCCACACCTTTGACGCGAACGGTGTCTGCACCGTCTGCAAGTACGCCTGCCCCCATCC
Source organism: Clostridiales bacterium (assembly GCA_022777455.1). Next base: position 2,970 of record JALFGI010000276.1, read on the forward strand.
CTATGCCAAGCAGATCACGGATGCTTCCACTGCCGTCGCTGCCGACTGCATCCATCCCGGTAAAGAGGCTGACCTCATCTGCGACGATTGCAAGGCCCGCCTGAAGGAAGGCGCTGCCACTCCCGCCACCGGTGTCCATAATTTTGTCAATGGCATCTGCACCGTGTGCGGCACCACTGAGGAAGGCACTCCTTGTGTCCTGACTCTGGATGCCGACGGCGGCACCATCAACGGTGTGGCCACCGCCACCGTGAATGTGAAGAAGGGTTCCCCCATCGGCACCCTGCCCACCCCCACCCGTCAGGGCTACACCTTCGCCGGCTGGTATGTTGGCGACACCCTGGTCAACTTCGGCCAGGTTTATACCTTCGACGGCAACGTGACCGCCAAAGCCAAGTGGACCGAGATCACCTATCAGCTCACCGTCCGCAGAGTGCTCAACGGCAACAACGCCACCGCCAAGACCATCAAGACCGTGAATGTCCCCGCCGGTACTCCGCTGCTGGGCTACCTGAACGAGAACATTGCTTCCATCGTCCGCGGCGAGCTGGCTCTGACCCCCGGCTACAGTTGGGAATACAGCTACTGGAGAGATTACAGCGGCACCCAGCCTCTGACCGACCAGACTGCCTGCATGAACCAGGCGCAGACCGTGTTCGTGAACTTCGTTTCCAAGTCCTACACCCTGTACTTCAACGCCAATGGCGGCGCCGTGACCCCCCTGTCCAAGACCGTTTACTTCGGTTCTCCCGTGGGAACGCTGCCCACCGCTTCTCTGAACGGTAAGGTGTTCCAGGGCTGGCAGGACGTCAATGGCAACCTCTACAACGCCAACACCATCTACCAGGTGGCCGACGACACCTCTCTGACCGCTGTGTGGAAGGATGAGGCTCTGGTGATCCTGTACATCTACGTCAACGGCGATTTCTCTTCCTGCAACCGGATGATCCTCATGGACCAGTACGTGAAGAATGACAACATCAGCCGTGCCGATGTGTACTCTCAGGTTGTCAAGTACTACACCCCCGCTTCCGGCACCCTGTCCGTCGCCGGCCTGTTCGATGAGTACACCTGGTCCAGCTACCGTGCCAACACCGGCAAGCCCGGCACCGAGAACATCGAGATCGATGCCTCCCATCCCAACAAGATCTTTGTCATGGTGAACAATGCCAACACCGGCAGCACCATCGTCACCGGAGGCACCGGCAACACCACCATCCCCACCATCCCCGCCAACGGCGCTACCACGCCTGCCGGCGCCTACTGGGTTGACCTGGGCAACGGCAACGGTTACTGGGTGTATCCCGCTCCCAGCACCCCCAACGCCACTTATCCCACCTACGTCATCATCGGCTCCAACCCCAAGACCGGCGACACCGCGAAGATTGAAATCGCTGCTGCCGTGATGGTCCTGGCTGCTGCAGCCCTGATCACTGTGATGGCTCTGCGGAAGAAGAAGTCCGTGTAATTCC
>JALFGI010000310.1 GCA_022777455.1 Clostridiales bacterium
GACTATACTGTCGGTATCGGAGTTTCACCGATTCGGCGCCGAAGCGTTCGCGGACTGTCACCGCCGGTGGGGAATTGCACCCCGCCCTGAAGACACTCTTCATTTGTGTTTTCACAATAGCACAGCTTCCGGCGCTTGTCAAGAGCGGAATTGTGTGATACACTTTTTTGCAGATGAAATGGGCGGGAAGGCAACCTATTCCGCCGCCTGGGCGGGCTGGGTCGTGGGCTGCGTCGTTGGCTGTGTGGCGCTTTGAGTGGACTGGGGGACGGCCACCGGCATCTGGAAGCCCCGGATTTTTCCGTGAGCGGCAGTGTCGGTCACGTCTCCGCCGATGACCTTGTTTTTGTACACCAGCACTGTGGCATACACCGGCTCCTGAGCTCCGGGGAAGTTTGTGATCTCGTATACATAGCGCATCACTTTCTTGCCGGAGTACTTGCTCAGATCATACCCCTGCCCCTTTTGCAGGGCGTTGTACCGCCGGAACATTTCCCCGGACTCCTCCGGGATGCGCACCTGGGAGGCTTCCCGGGGGGTGGGAGTCACCTGCCAGCCGAAGCTCTCCAGGAATTTTACCCGGTCGTCATTGGCGGATACCCCGGCGCTGGTGGCTGCGGTGTCCTCACTCCTGCCGCCGAATAAGAGAATCAACGCCAGCAGCACCGCGGCCAGGGAGAGCAAAACCACCATGATTTTCTTGAAATCGACCTTCGCGGTCAGAATCATCATAACAATTCCCTCCTGCAAGTTCGGATATTTCACTGTATGTCCCGGCGGGGAGGGATAGAACGGAGCAACAATGGAGCGTTTGGACAAATTCCTGTGTGACAGCGGCGTCGGCACCCGCAGTCAGGTGAAGGCCATTCTGAAAACCGGCCGGGTAACCGTGGACGGAAAGCCGGAAAAGGACGGCAGCCGAAAAATTGATGCCGGAAAGAATTCCGTCTTCCTGGACGGGGAGCAGCTGGGAGGAAAATACCGGGCGGTGTATCTGATGAACAAGCCGGCGGGCTGCGTCACCGCCACAGAGGACCCCAGAGAGAAGACGGTGATGGAGCTTTTGCCACCGGAAATCAGACATCTGGATCTGAAACCCGTTGGCCGGTTGGACAAGGCCACCGAGGGCCTGCTGCTGTTTACCAATGACGGCGATCTGCTCCACCGGCTGATCTCCCCCAAAAAGGAGGTACCCAAGGTCTACTATGCCCAACACGAGGGCACCGCGACAGAGCGGGACATTGCTGCCTTCGCTGACGGACTGACCCTGGGGGACGGAACCCAATGCCTCAGCGCCAGGCTGGAGCCCATCGGTCCCGGGGAGAGTCTGATTACCGTGTGTGAAGGAAAGTATCACCAGGTCCGCCGGATGATGGCCTCCCGGGGGATGACCGTTACCTATCTGGAGCGCCGCAGGGAGGGCAGCCTGACATTGGGGGATCTGCCCAGAGGCGCTGTGCGGGCACTGACAGAGGCGGAAATCCAGACCCTTGAGGGAAATGAATAAGGGAAATCTGTGGATAAAGGGGGGATTTTGACGGAAAAAGCCCTGTCTTTCTCCATCGTGTTGGAGGATGCCGGCATTTTGCTGTACAAAAAAGTCATCCTTTCAGCATAGACTTTTGTCGCTGTTGGAATAATACCTAAAAAGCATGCAAGTTTTTGCAATAAAATGTCAAATGGTACTTGCAAAATGTGCAAAAGACGTGTATACTGGTACTACAGTTTTATGAAATGTGCATTTATGCAAGATACTAAGGAGGCAGCCATATGTCCAACAGTGTTTTTCAGAGTGTAATCGTTCAGCTTAGAGATATCCCTGACCATACCTTTGGTGTCATCGATACCGAGGGCAGCGTGGTTTCCTGCACCGATGCATCCCTGCTGGGAGAGCGGTGGAGCGATGCCGCCCTGAAAGTGGGCAACGCCGGTGACAGTTTGGTCACCTTCGGCCAGAAATGCTTCAAGGCCATCGTGGGCAATTCCAATTTCTTTGAGTATGCCGTTTTCTGCACCGGCGATGATGAGATCGCCAAGAGCTTCTGCAACCTGGCCTACATCGCCCTCAGCGATGCCAAGGGCTTCTACGAGGAAAAGCACGACCGGGGTACCTTTGTGAAGAACATCATCATGGACAATATCCTCCCCGGTGATATCTAGATCCGGGCCAAGGAGCTGCACTTTGCCACTGATGCCCCCCGGGCGGTGTTCCTGATCCGTCAGGTGGGCCACAGCGATGTTACCACCGTGGATGTGCTCTCCGGCTTGTTCCCCGACAAGCTCCAGGATTTTGTGATCAGCGTCAACGAGACCGATGTGGCCATCGTCAAGCAGATCACCGCCAACACCACCAGCGAGGATCTGGAGAAGATTGCCGTCAATCTGGAAAACACTCTGAAAACCGAGCTGCGGATCAAAACCGTCATCGGCATCGGCACCGTGGCCGAGCACCTGCGGGAGCTGGCCGATTCCTATAAGGAAGCCCAGACCGCCATCGAAGTGGGCAAGGTGTTCGACACCGAGAAGAGCATCATGCACTACGAAAACCTGGGCATCGGCCGCCTGATCTACCAGCTGCCCACCACATTGTGCGAGATTTTCCTGTGCGAGGTGTTCAAGAAGAACTCCATCGATTCCCTGGATCAGGAGACCCTGTTCACCATCAACAAGTTCTTCGAGAACAACCTGAACGTCTCCGAGACCTCCCGGAAGCTCTTCGTCCATCGCAATACCCTGGTGTACCGGCTGGAGAAAATCAAGAAGCTCACCGGCCTGGACCTGCGCCAGTTCGACCATGCCATCGTGTTCAAGGTGGCCCTGATGGTCCGCAAGTACCTCTCCTCCCGGGAGACAAGATAATTCCCTCCTGCCGCCCGAACCACCCGGGCGGCAGTTTTTTGCATGGCTTGAATTTGTACGCCAAATTGGAATTTGGCGGGCAGATACGGCAATGCCCCTCTTGGCTCTCCCTTTGGGAGAGCTGGCAGCCGCCAGGCTGACTGAGAGGGTACCGCAGTAAGGTAATGGCAAATGCATTGCCCTCTCAGTCTGCCCCTTACGGGGCAGCCA
>JALFGI010000027.1 GCA_022777455.1 Clostridiales bacterium
AAAGAACCCCTGAAGGAAGCGCGCCGGGAGGGGGTACTTAGGGGGAGGGCGGCTTTGGCGTCGGGAGTGCGACATTCAGCGCCTCCCCCTAAGCCGACTTCTTTGGTTACTTTCTTGTTCGGAGACAAGAAAGTGACCCGCTGGAGGCACTAACAATGATTGAGCGGTTTCGCGCTATGCACGATTTCCCAAGTTGTGACATAACGGCAGAGGTCAGAAAGACGCCCAACAAAAGGATTGTTTTAGGCTTAACAGCCTAGTAGGGGAGGCTCGTAGCCTCCCCCGCGGCACAAACCCACGATAACAAACCAGGCTGGGCGAATCCGTACAAGCCGAAAGAATTTCGTGGGGACGATTTGCCTGCCATTCAACCGAATACGCAATTGCGTTGCCTGGCGGGCATAATTATTTCACCACGCCAAAGCCCAGGATGGTAAATGTCTTTCCCTCGTCTCCCGGGGCCATGGAAATCTCAATGCGGTGTTTGGCGGTGGACTGCTTGTTGAACAGCACCGTGGCGTGGCAGTGGGTCCAGCCGGCTTCGGTGGGGTCCAGGATGCGCCGCTTTTCTCCGTCGATGGTCACCAGGGCCTTGCCGAATTCCTGGCTGCCGGAGTCCTTGAATTCCAGTACCAATCGGCGGCACTCCAGCTCCAGCACGAAGGGGTCATTTCCCCTTCCCTTCTTCCAGTTGTGGGGGAACATGGGGGTGTTGTGATCATCGTCGTCCAGGGGCACGGACTGCAGGTCCGTGTCGGTTTCCGTGAAGCTGCCGGGGCTGACCACCGCTCCGGGGAGGGGGTCCTTCCGGTCCATCAGGCGCAGGGACTGGTAATCCCCGCCATAATAGGGAAGCACATGGCCCTCCGGCTCCTCCTCGGGCTGCTGATGATCCAGCCGGTCCAGACAATACAGCAGGCAGTCGGCCATGATTTTGTGGCCCAGGTTGCTGGGGTGGTACACATCATAGAAGTACTGCCGCTTGGTGATCACCCGGTTTTCCGGGTCGCCAAACTGGGGGGACACCGCCTCCAGCACATCCACCATGGGCAGCTGGTGCCGGTAGCCGATGGGGGCCAGGCGGCGCTTCAGGTTCCAGTCGTCGGCGAACACCGCAAACAGCAGGATCACCGCCGGGTGGCCGGGGCCACTGAGAATGTGGCGCACCAGACTCTCGTAGAACACACCCTCGGTCTCGTCCCCGGCGTCGTTCACCGCGAACTCCACCACCACCAGGTCCGGCGAAACGCTTCCCTCCCGGGTGATGTCCCGGTCATAGCGCATGAGCCCGGTCTCCGAGGGGGTGCCTCCCACCCCGGCTTTGATGTAGCGGATGTTTGTGCCGTATTTGCGCCGCAGACTTTCCCAGCAAACCCGGGCATAGCAGTTTTCCTGCAGGGGCACGGCACCGGCGCCCTGGGTGATGGAGCCCCCCAGGAAAGCAACGGTCACTTCCTCCCCTGCCCTGGCCCGGCGGAGGAAGGACTGCACCCGCGCGTTGTTCCCCGCGCTGAGGAAGGACCGGGCGATCATCTCCCGGTAGCGATAACCTTCCGTCTCCACGGCGGGGTCCGGGTCCACTTCGGGAATTTGGAATCCGTCATTTACATAACACTTGACGGACGCCGTCGCCATATCCGCCACGGAGGGAAACTCAAACCGGAATTCCCCCAGCCCGGCGTCGAATTCGCTCCAGTCCAGCCTGTCCAGGGTAATCACCCGTTCCGCCCCGTCGGCGGGAAAGGTGAAGCGGTGGCAGCTGCCGGGCCCGCCGTTGCCCTTGCAGATCAGGCTGAAGCCCACCTCCATGGTGGGGTCCTGGGCGGAAATGGACACACCGATGCTGTGCACCAGCTTCCGGAAGCCGGCCACATCCGTCAGGAGCTTCAGGATTGTTTCGTCCTCCACCCCGCCGGTGACCCGGGCAGCGGAGGGCAGCCGGTCGCTGCTGATGAAGATGGAGTGGACGCCCCTGCCGTCATCCTGGGGAATGCCGCCCACCTGTTTGTCCAAAAGTACATAAAACCCAGGCCGCTTTTCGCCGGGGTCCTTGGGTGCCACCGGACCTGCCATAGGAATGACCTCCTTTATTCCCGGGCCGCAGGGCCCGTCGCTTAACCGTATTCTATAGCGTTTCCCGCCACAATACCAACCACTTTTTGCGGTTCGGATGATCTTTTATTGCTTTGTTATGCGGTTGCTCTTCATAAGCGAATTATCAATTTGTTGTTTGGCGTGCCGGAACCGCACCTCTTGGCTCCCCCTCTGGGGGAGCTGGCTGCCCCGTAAGGGGCGCCCCTGAGAGGGCAATACATCGATTTCGTCTGCTATTATCTTACTGCGGCACCCTCTCAGTCAGCCTGTTCGGCTGACAGCTCTCCCAGAGGGAGAGCCAAGGGGTGCTGCTGCCGGAAGGAGCAAGCCCCATCCCTACGGTGTGGACAGATCGTGCACAATTCAACCAGTGACGGGTTCGATTCCCGTGATTCCATGTATGAAAAAAGCCCCTCACCTTTTGGTGAGGAGCTACTTTTCATGGTGAAGCGTACGGGAATCGATTTCATTAAGGAGCACCCGCCGTCCAGCCGGCGGGCGGCAAGTGCCCACCGGGCACTTGCATTGGATGGGTTCGATTCCTTTGCATCAGATACGAAAAAGAACTCCCCACATCTTAGTGAGGAGCTCTGTTTCATGGTGACCCGTACGGGAATCGAACCCATGTTACCGCCGTGAAAGGGCGGTGTCTTAACCGCTTGACCAACGGGCCTGGTAGCGGCAATCTGATTCGAACAGATGACATACCGGGTATGAACCGGGTACTCTACCAGCTGAGTTATGCCGCCCTGTGTGGTCAAATGATCCCGGCACCGCCGAAATCAGCTTCCTTATTATATCCGGTGAAGGTTTTTTTGTCAAGCCTTTTTTAAAAAAATTTGGATGATTTTGCAGGGGAACGGCATGCAGGCCGTTCCCGTGTTTCCGGCGGGTTTATACTCTCTTGATGGAGCCCGCTTCATCCTGGGCGATGAGCAGGTCGGAGATGATGTCGTTGGAGATGAGATAGCCCTTGGGGGTCAGGGACCAGCGGCCGTCGCTGCTCTGGACCGCCCGGGCGTAGGTTTCGTGCCTGCGCAGGATTTTTTCCAGGGGGTCAAAGGGCAGCATGAACAGCTTCTCGTATTCCTCCGGGGAGATGCCGGCGTTGGTGCGCAGGCGGAGCATGATGTACTCCCCCGCCCGCTCCCGCAGGGGGATCTCCTGGATGTCCTCCATGATGTCGCCGCCGGTGCGGATGCCGTTGATATAGCTTTGCAGATCGGGAACCAATGTAAACCGCTTGCCCGCGAAGTCCGAGCTGGCACTGGGGCCGAAGCCCAGGTATTCCCCGCCGGTCCAGTATTTGAAATTGTGCCGGGAGTACAGGCCCTTCCGGGCGAAATTGGACACTTCGTACTGCCGGAAGCCCCGGTCCCGGAGCATCTCCACCGCCGCCAGGTACATGTCCGCCTGGGTATCGTCGTCGGGCAGGTTCAGCATGTCCTTCATTTCATAGAAGGGGGTGCCCTCCTCGATTTTCAGCCCGTAGCAGCTGAAATGCTCCGGGTTCATCCGCAAAACGTTTGCCAATGTCTCCTGCCAGTCCTGCAGTGTCTGGCCGGGCAGACCGTACATCAGGTCCAGGGAAACATTCCGGAACCCCGCCTTGCGGATGCGCTGGAAGGCGGCCACCGCCTGGGCGTAGGTATGGGGGCGGCCCAGCTTTTTCAGCATGTCGTCGTGGTCGTCCTGGATGCCCAGGCTCACCCGGTTGAAGCCCTCCGCCCGCATCCGGTGGAGCAGCTTGTCGGTGACGGAATCGGGGTTGGCCTCGAAGGTGATTTCCGCGTCCATGGCCACGTCAAAATTTCTCCGGATGGCGGTCATGATGATGGCAATGGCATCCCCGCCGAAGTAGCTGGGGGTGCCGCCGCCGAAGTAGATGGTATCTACCCGGTAGCCGGGGGCCAGGGCGCCGGCCTCCTTGATGTGGGCGCACACGGCGTCCAGATAGCTGTCCATCAGGCCGTCGTCCTTGCAGGCCAGGGAGTAGAAATCACAGTACTGACATTTGCTTTTGCAGAAGGGAATGTGGACATAAATGCCCAGGGGTGTTTTATTCAATCGTCTGGAAAAAATCGACATGATCAATTCTCCTTAAGGTGATCGGTTTCCATAGGCTGATCGTAAAAATATTGTTTGGCGGGCTGATACGGTAGCACCCCTTGGCTCTCCCTTTGGGAGAGCTGGCAGCCGTCAGGCTGACTGAGAGGGTACCGCAGAGAAGGCATCAGCATCCTTACGCACTTTGTTGCCCTCTCAGGTAAGCCCCTTACGGGGCAGCCAGCTCCCCCATAGGGGGAGCCAAGGGAATGTCGGTTCCGGTACGCCAAATTCCAATTTAGGCTATCGGCTTTAATAAGCAGGCCGTGAGAATGTTGTTTGAAGCATCAATGGAACGGCCAAATACCTTCCCCCGGGGGGAAGGTGGCCCGGCGTAAGCCGGGTCGGATGAGGAACGGCGACGCAGTAGGACAGGGAATGCACCCAAATAAAACGGATAAAGGTTTTGGTTTCATCCATTTTTACGGAGTGCATAGGAATATTTTACTTTTCGCCGTTCCTCATCAGTCACCCAAATCGGTTCCGAAGTGCCGATTTGGGCGACAGCTTCCCCCCGGGGGAAGCCATGGGCGCTGCCGCGCCGATACGTCATACAACAGTCAATGTGCTTACGAAAGCCGATAGCCTAAATGTGATTTTATAGAAACAGAGGCCGCGTTTGCGGCCTCTGTCTTGAAATATAGATTAGTTGCTCAGGACAATGTCCTTGCGCATATAGGAGGTATCACCCATTGTGATGGTGTAGCTCTCCAGCAGCTCTTGGCTCCAGGCTTCCATATCGCTGCTGATCAGTTCGTTAACGATCTGATAGTCGCGGTAGGTCTGGCCGGTGGTACCGACGTAGTAAATCACATGGTAACCGTAAGTGGTTTCCACAATGCCAGTGTCGCCGGACTTGCGGGCAGAATCGAAGCACCAGTCGTTGAAAGCGGTGACCATCTGGCCGGGATAGACGTCTTCGTACAGGCCGCCATTGGTGTTGGAACCGGTATCGGTGGACTTCTCGTTGGCCAGAGCGGCGAAGCTGTCTTCGGTTGCATCACCGGATTTCCACTCGTTCAGGATTTCCTCAGCGGAGGCCCGGGCAGCTTCCTTCACTTCCTCGGAGTAGGTGCCGTCTTCCTGAGCGTCACCCTCGAAGCTTACGAGAATGTGACGGACGTTAACCAGTTCCACTTCGTTATCGTTCTTGCCGGTGAAGAGCACTACATAGAAAGCAGTGATGGTTTCCAGGTCTTCACCGTTCTCATCTTTCACGGTGCCGGGGATTTCGATGCAGGTAACATCGCCGGGCTCACGGTTTTCAGCGGTCACCCAGCCAGACAGGTAGCTGTTGATGCCGGTGGAGGCCTGGTCGGTGTAGACGGTGGAAGAAGCTTCGGTGCCGGCGTTGATATCCATGGCGGCGATGGCTTCATTCAAAGCATCCACGGTGTTGATCTCGCTGTCGGTCAGGGGAGCGATAGCAACCTTTGCAGCAGCAATGGCGGCCTCCCGCTCTTCGGCGGTGTAGGTGGTATTACCGCTTTCATCAGTGGTGCCACCGGTGAGGAACTTGGACACAGGGATGTGGTACTGTGCAAAGCTGTAGGAAGAGTACTTGACAGGATCGGCATTGTCAGCTTCACGGATCTGGTCATCAGTGTAGGTCAGGTTTTCCTGATGATTAGTCTGATAGGCACTTGCCAGCAGATTACGCTGATAGTATTCCATGTAGCCTTCCTTGGAAGCTCCATTGCCGTACTGTGCCTTCAGGAACGCATCGGTGTTGGAGTAGCCGTAGATGGAGGCATAGGAATCCAGGTTGTTGGACATGATATCCACCTGATCCTGCTGCTCCTGGGGCAGAGTGAAGCCTTCAGCTTCTGCAGCATCGGCCAGAGCGTAGATAGCCTGGACGGAAGAAGCGGCTTCGGAGATGAAGTTGTCGGCCCAGGTTTCGCCGGTTTCCTCGTCGATCACCTGCTTGTCCAGTGCCACGGAGGGATCGATGCCAAACAGGGACAAGTAGCTGCCATAGGTATTGGCATAGTTGTTGGCATAGTCGATGTAGTAGTAGCTCAGCTCTGCGTTACTGATCGGATGCTCTCCAACAGTGACTGCTACGGTGTTCTTCTCATGGACACCGCTGGCTTCAATGCTGCGGTTGACTCCCACAACGATTGCAACGACAACCATTGCGACCAGGACAACCGCAAAAATAATGCTGTAGAGCTTGATCTTCTTGGCTTCCTTCTGCTCGGCAATCTGACGTTCGGTCAGCTTGGCGGTATTTTCAGAGCGAAGCTTTTTCTTCTTGGATGCACTCATGAAATCATTTCCTCTCATTGTTCCTTAAACTGATTTGGTTTGTAAAAATGTTTACAAACAGACCCGTGTATTATAATCTATTTTTCAGCGTGTTGCAAGTAGTAAATTTGTTAAAAATTGATAAATGAGAAAATAATAAATAAATGCAGCGCTGTTATTTGAAGAACAGAAAAAACATGGGGGCCGAAGCCCCCATGTAGTCCCCCGCTTTAGCCGTAGCGCGTCCAATTATGACCTGCACGAAATGGCAGGTGGGTTGCCGCTCACGACTTTCTCTGCTCCCAACATCCACCCAACGTCAAAGCGTGGGCGGGAGGTCTGCAATCCAGCCGGGAAGTCTAACATCCCGTTATAAAAATGTGGGTCCAAAAGGACGCACTCGCACCAAGCAGGAAGGTTTTCTTATTCGGTTTCTTCTTCGTACAGAGAATCCATGATCAGATCATACACAGCCTTCAGCTCATTTTCGTCTTCAATGGCGCTGAGCATGGGCTCTCCGTCTTCCTCGGAGGATTTCAGAATGCTGACTTCCAGATTCAACTGGTTTTCTCCGTCGGCAGGAATCACTGCCATGTAGGATTCGCCGTTGTATTCTACGGTTGTGAGCACTTCCAGCTCGTATTCTGTTCCGTCTTCATCTACGATGGTGATAAAATCGGAACCATACTCGTCAGCCATATTGCACCTCCAAACAACTGCTGTTGGTATTTTACCCTGAGCGAACCATAAAATCAATAGTCAATATTGCACAAACTGTACAACACGTCCGTGAGAGATGAGCGAAAACAGGATCAACAAATGGAAGGGGGAGCATAGGAAAAATGCCTTTCAATGAGATGATAGATTAAAAGGATTATTTCCCGAATTTAAAGGATAATTCATAAATTAGGCCTTTCGTTTTGGGCATCATTATGCTATAATGATACGCAGGCATGTTCTGAATATGCCTGTTTCAAATTGACGGATTACCGTCCGGCTTCCGTGGCCGGAGTTTCGGAGGTTTTTCTATGGCTAATCAAAATCAAAACAACAGGCGGCGGAAAAAGATTCGGCAGGAGTGGAATCCCCACTGGTCGGTTAAGATTATCTACACTGCCGGTTCCACTTTGTTTTCTGCGGCTAAAATTGCTGTTGGCGCGGCTGCTACAGTGTTGCTGATCTGCCTTATCAGCGCTGTGGTTTTTGCGGGAGCCCTGGCGGAGTACCTTCAGAACGACATTCTGAAGGAAGCTCAGAACTGGTCCTATGAAGATTATGATATTGAGAAGACGTCCTATGTCCATTACGTGGATAATGACGGCAATATTCAGCTCCTTCAGCAGATCTACACAACCACCGACCGTCAGCCCGCAACCTGGGATGAGATTCCCAAGGCGCTGATCGATGCAACGGTTGCAATTGAGGACAAGCGTTTTTATGAACATCAGGGCGTTGACTGGATCACAACAGTTAAAGCCTGCGCTAACATGTTCTTCGGCGGCGATTCCCAGTTTGGCGGCTCTACCATCACCCAGCAGCTGGTCAAAAATACCACTGACGAAAAGAGCATCACGGTTCAAAGAAAAGTTATGGAGATATTCCGTGCCCAGCTCCTGGAAAAGGAGTATGACAAGGATGTCATTATGAAGGAATATCTGAACCGAATCTATCTGGGGAAGGGATGCTACGGCGTCAAATCTGCGGCTGCAGCCTATTTCGGAAAGGAACTTCAGAGCCTTACGGTTGCTGAATGCGCCAGCCTAATCAGCATCACCAATAACCCTTCCATGTTTAACCCCTATTCCACCAGTGTGTATATGTACAAGGGTGAAATGAGAGACGGTGCCGGACGAAACCGCTACCGCCAGGAGAGTGTCCTGAGTGAAATGCTGAACCAGGGGTACCTTACCGAGGAAGAATATATCAACGCATACAATCAGCCTCTTGTCTTTAAGGATGGCATCGACGACGAAGACAGATGGGCGGTGTGTGACCATTGCGGCTATGGTGGTACGGTGAGTACCTATGGTCATGAAGGGGATCTGTATTTCTGCCCCCGCTGCGGTTCTCAGACTTCTGTCAGCCTGAATGCTTCCCAGCATATTTACAGCTGGTTTGTGGATACGGTCATTTTGGATGTTGCATCCGATATGGCTCTGCAGGACGGCTTTGTATGGGATGACATGGATCAGGCGGCCCGTAACTACTACCTGGAGAAAATTCAGAAAGGCGGCTACCACATCTATACCACCCTTGATCTGGATGTTCAGAACCAAGTGGATGCCATTTACACCGATCTGAATAACATCCCTACCACCAGAAGCACGCAGCAGCTTCAGTCGGGCATCGTGGTGATTGACAATTCCACCGGTGATATCGTTGCCCTTGCAGGTGGTGTAGGAGAGAAGACGGACTTCTTTGCATACAACAAGGCCACGCAGGCCAAGCTGCAGACCGGTTCTTCTCAAAAGCCGCTGTCTGTTTATGCACCTGCCTTTGAAAAAGGCGGTTACAGCCCTGCTACGGTGATTCGGGATATGCCCCTGAGTTATGACGGAGGTGCCTTCCCCAAGAACGACAGCCGTGTCTACAGCTATGCAAGAACAATTTTCAGCGGCATTGTTTCTTCCGTGAACACCATTGCCGCGAATACCCTGAATCAGATCGGTACGGATTACAGCTTCAGCTTTGCAAAGTACAATTTCGGACAGAATTATCTGGTGGACCGTTATGTCTCCTCCAGCGGCATGAATATGTCAGATATTGCCATTTCTCCTTTGGCGCTTGGCGCTTTGACGGTGGGCTCCACGGTTCGCGAAATGTCCACGGCATATGCAACCTTTGCAAATGATGGCGTGTATCGAACCTCCCGCACTTACACGAAAGTATACAATAGTGACGGTGAAATCGTACTGGACAACAAGCAGGAGAACAGACAGATCCTCAGCGAGAAGACTGTGAACTATATCAACTACTGCCTGTACAATGCGGCTAACAACGGTACCGGTACTGCCGCAGTTTTCCCTGGACAGAATATTGCCGGTAAAACCGGCACTACCTCCAGTAACCGTGACCGTTGGTTCTGTGGTTACACCAAATATTATACCGCAGCTGTTTGGTGCGGTTACAACCAGCCGGAACAAATCAATCTGACCAACAATTATTCAAACCCTGCCGCCCGTCTTTGGAAGATGGTGATGCAGCCCATTCACAATGGTCTGCCCCAGGTGGGACTATACAACGGCAATTCGTTCCGAAATGTCAGCGTCTGCCTTGACTCCGGAATGCTGGCCAGCGCTGCATGCAGCGGCGACGTGCGGGGAATCAATCGCGTGTCCTCCACCAACTGCTATCCTGAGGATGTCCCCACCGGCGTGTGTACCAAACATGTTCAGGTGGACTATTGTATCACCGGCGGCGGTGTGGCAACAGAGTACTGCCGTATGTTCCCGGATGCAGTGATTGAGACCCGTTCTCTGGTCAAATTGACCCCTGACGAGGTGAACGATATCCGCGCGGGGCTGCGCGTGGGCCTGGAGGATATCTATGGCAGTGACAGCTATGTATACTACGTTGACAGCTATGGAAATCCTCTCGTTTGGACCGGGTTCAGCGGCTATGCCAACAACACAGCAGGAACTCCCTATCTGACCTGTCCGCTGCACAACCAGGAGTCTTTCCAGAATTTCCAGCCTGGCCCGGACTATGGCTTTGAAGATGGAAGCGGCAATATCATCTATCCGGACGATAACAACGATTTCATTTATGATTTTGGCAATGGAACCGGCGGAATTTACGGCGACTATACCGACGGAAGCGACAACCTTTATGGGGATTATTCCGGCAATGGAGACGTGTTCTTCTGAGAAAAAGAGAGAAATGAGGAAAAACCAAAATGATGTGGATTTCCGATGAATGGAAGGATTATCAGGTGCTTGACACCACTGACGGAGAACGGCTGGAACGATGGGGCGACTATATCCTGGTACGCCCCGATCCTCAGGTGATCTGGAGCACACCCCACGAAGCACCGGAGTGGAAGCGGTATGATGCCCGCTATATCCGCTCCAATACCGGTGGTGGTCACTGGTCTGACCACCACCTACCAGAGCGCTGGCAGATCCGGTACAAGGATTATCTGATCTTTAACGTAAAACCCATGAACTTCAAACACACCGGCGTTTTCCCGGAGCAGGCTGCGAACTGGGATTTCATCCGGCAGAAGGTGGCTTCTGCCAATCGGCCTGTCCGGGTGTTGAACCTGTTTGCCTATTCCGGCGGTGCCACTCTTGCGGCGGCAGCCGGCGGGGCAGAGGTGTACCATGTAGACGCCTCCAAGGGTATGGTGGCCTGGGCCAAGGAAAACGCGGTATCCTCCGGCCTGGCTGATCGGCCGATTCATTGGATCGTGGATGACTGCGGGAAGTTCATTCAGCGAGAGATCCGCCGAGGCCGCCGATATGACGGCATTATCATGGATCCCCCCAGCTATGGCCGGGGACCCAGCGGTGAGATCTGGAAAATGGAAACCAGTTTTTATCCGTTCCTGCAGGAGACTGCCAAACTGCTCAGTGATAACCCGCTGTTTGTGATCATCAATTCTTATACCACCGGCCTGGCTCCTTCCGCTGTAGCTTACGCCTCCGATGTTGTCTTTGGCAGTCGTTTTGGAGGAAAGACCGCAGCAGGGGAGCTGGGACTGCCGGTGAGAGAATCCGGCTTGATTCTGCCCTGCGGAGCAACGGGGCGGTGGACACCGTAATGGAGGAGCAAATGAAAGAGATTATTTCTGCGGAGAATCTTGCCTTCCGCTATCAGGGCCTTGACGACGCACCGGATGTTGTGGTTTTTGAAGATTTGAATCTTTCTATCGAAGAAGGAAGCTTTACCGCAATTCTGGGCACCAATGGCTGTGGCAAATCCACCCTGGCCAAGCATTTCAATTCTATCCTGCTGCCTTCCGGAGGTAAGGTTTACGTCTGCGGACTGGATACCTCCGATGCGGATCGGTTGATGGCAGTGCGTCGCAATGTGGGCATGGTGTTCCAAAACCCGGACAACCAGATCGTTGCCAATGTGGTGGAAGAGGACGTGGCTTTTGGCCCGGAAAACCTGGGTGTCGCCAGCCCGGAAATCCGCCGCAGAGTGGACGTGTCACTGAAGCAGGTTGGTATGTACGAATATCGGGAGCATGCGCCTCATTTGCTGTCCGGCGGTCAGAAGCAGAGAATTGCCATTGCCGGTGTGATTGCCATGGAGCCCCGGTGCATTGTACTGGATGAGCCAACGGCCATGCTGGATCCTCAGGGCAGAAAAGATGTCATGGACACCGTCATGAGGTTGAATCGTGAAAAGGGGATTACGGTTGTCCTGATTACCCATCATATGGACGAGGCAGCCCAGGCTGACCGGGTGGTAGTGCTGAACAAGGGGACCATAGCGGCGGATGGTACGCCCAGAGAAGTGTTTTCTCAGGTGAAACTGCTACATGACATCGGTCTTGCAGCACCGGACAGCATCGAGCTTTGCTGGGAGCTAAACAAGTGTGGTTTTGACCTGCCTCTGACTACGCTGGAACCGAAAGAATGTGCGCAGGCACTTTATGATTGGATAAAGGCCTGAAAGCGCGGGAGGAATCAATTTGGAACCAATTTTACAGGTGAAAGACCTGAATTACATTTACAGTGTCGGTACGCCTTTTGAACACAAGGCGCTGGAAAATGTTAATTTTTCATTGAATCGTGGAGAATTTGTGGGTGTCATCGGTCATACCGGCTCCGGCAAATCCACACTGATGCAGCAGCTGAATGGTCTGCTGAAGCCCACCTCCGGACAGGTTCTGCTGGATGGTGTAGACATTTGGACGGACAAGAAAACAACTCGCCAGGCGCGCTTTCGGGTGGGCCTGGTGTTCCAGTACCCGGAATACCAGCTTTTTGAGGAGACGGTGTACAAGGATATCGCTTTCGGCCCCAAGAATATGGGACTGAGTCCGGAGGAAATCAACCGCCGGGTGCGGGAAGCAGCCGGCTTTGTTGGCATTACGGATCAGCAGCTTCAGGTGTCTCCTTTTGATCTTTCCGGCGGACAGAAGCGCCGTGTGGCAATTGCCGGTGTGATTGCCATGGAGCCGGAAGTTCTGATTCTTGATGAACCCACGGCGGGACTGGACCCCGTTGGCCGCGCGGAAATCCTGGGTAATATCGAAAGTTATCGAAAAGCTAAAAATGCTACCATCATGATGGTCAGTCACTCCATGGAGGATGTAGCTGCAATGACGGACCGTCTGCTGGTGCTGTACGGTTCCCACCTGGCGATGGACGCCTCTCCGGCGGAGGTTTTTACCCATGCCCAGGAACTGGTGAACATGGGACTGAATATTCCTCAGGTGACACAGGTATTTCTGCATCTGAAGGAATTGGGACTGGACGTGGAAAATGTGTATACCATCGCCCAGGCGGTAACGCTTCTGTCCAGGCTGAAGGAGGGGAAAGTCCATGCTTAAAGACATTACCTTGGGTCAGTTTTTTCCCGGAAAATCTCCCATTCACCGGATGGATCCCAGAACCAAGCTGATTCTCACGGTTGTTTACATTGTCGCACTGTTTATTGCCGACAATTGGTTCTCCTATCTCGTGATGATGGCCTTTCTCGTGTCCTGCATAAAAATATCCTCGATTCCCCCGAAATCCATCGTTCGCGGCATGAAGCCGTTGGTTTTTATTCTGATGTTTACCGCTATTCTGAATCTGTTTTACACGGATGGCGGCATTGTTCTCGTTCGCCTTGGTTCTCTGGCCATCACAACGGAAGGCCTGAAGAGAGCGTTTTTCATGATTTGGCGGATCATGATGCTGATTTCCGGCACCTTCCTTCTGACCTATACCACTTCGCCCATCTCTCTGACGGATGGTCTGGAGAGCCTTTTGAATCCTCTGAAAAAGATTCATGTACCGGTTCATGAGCTGGCCATGATGATGAGCATTGCTTTGCGGTTTATTCCTACCCTGATCGAGGAAACCGATAAGATTATGAATGCCCAGAAGGCCAGGGGAGCGGACTTTGAGAATGGCAGCATCATTGACCGCGCCAAAGCGCTGGTCCCTGTGCTGGTGCCATTGTTTATCAGTGCTTTCCGCCGGGCAGATGAGCTTGCCACTGCGATGGAGTGCCGCTGCTATCAGGGTGGTGAAGGCCGTACCAAAATGAAGCTGCTTCGCTATTCCCGGGTGGACATTCAGGCCTTTGGGATTTGCGCCTGCCTTGTGGCTGCGGTCGTCACTCTGGCTGCCTTTGGGCTGTGAGGTTGTTCATGCGGAATATTGCCTTATTTTTGACATATCTTGGAACAGCTTACCATGGTTGGCAGGTGCAGAAGAATCTTCCAACCGTGGCTGAAACCATGGAAAAAGCGGCTTCGATGGTGGTAGGTCATCCCGTTCATATGACAGGCTGCGGCAGAACCGATGCCGGTGTCCATGCCCGCTGCTATGTTGCCAATTTTCGAACCGACTCCACCATTCCGGTGGATCGGCTTCCTTATGCCCTGAATACCCATCTTCCCTGTGATGTGGTTGTGACCAAGGCTTTTGAAGTCCATGATGGGTTCAATGCCATTGGGTCCTGCGTCAGAAAAGAATATACTTACCAGATATACAATTCCCGGCTGAAGGATCCTTTTTATGTGGACCGAGCTTGGTTTTATCCCAAGCATTTGGATGAAAGGATCATGCAGGAGGCTGCAAATCAGTTCGTTGGTACCCATGATTTTGCAGCCGTGCGCAGTGTGGGAACGGATGTGAAATCCACGGTGCGAACTGTATATTATTATCATGTGGAGCGCCGGGGAGACTTGATCAACCTTCGTGTCTGTGCCAACGGATTCCTGTATAACATGGCCCGGGCCATGGCTGGAACGGTGGTATACTGCGCGGAGGGCAAAATACACCCGGAAGAAATCGGTAAAATCCTGGATTCCGGCAATCGTACTGCAGCGGGTCCCACGGTTCCTCCCGGAGGATTATACATGACCCACCTGTGGTATGACGATGGAATAGAAAAATTTGAGTGCGCCAGCCGCTGAAAGAGTTCATAATTTGTTTTTCCTTTTTATGCGCAGATATGTTATACTGCGCTCCAAAGGAGATTTCCTTGTAAAAGGAGTGAGAGAATATGCAGCCAAAAATGTGCGTAAAATGCAAGAAAAATGTTGCGGTGGTATTCATTACCAAGATCGATAATGGTAATACGCTGAATGAAGGCTATTGTCTGAAATGTGCCAGAGGACTGGGCGTTCCCCAGATTGACCAGGTTGTGAAGCAAATGGGCATTTCGGAGGATGACCTGGATATGCTCAGTGATGAAATGAGTAGTATGTTCGGCCAGAGTGATTCCGAAGACGACGACAGCCCTGAAAGAAGAACGGCCACCTTCCCTCTGATGAATCAGCTTTTTGGAAGCGGCAATATGCCGATTCCGGGCCAGCCTGCCAGAAAGCAGGAGCCTCTCAAGGAGGAGTCCGAGGAAAAGAAAAAGAAGGGGAATAAAAAGCATAAATTTCTGGACAGCTACTGCATGGATCTCACCGGCAGAGCCAGAGCTGGAAAGCTGGATAAGGTTATCGGGCGGGATGTGGAGACAGAACGAGTCATTCAGATCCTGAACCGCCGTCAGAAGAATAATCCCTGCCTGGTGGGTGAGCCCGGTGTTGGCAAGACCGCCATTGCCGAAGGCCTGGCCCAGCGAATTGTAGCCGGTGATGTTCCCTATAAGCTGCGGGATAAAGAAGTATTTCTCCTGGATTTGACGGCTCTGGTGGCTGGAACCCAGTTCCGCGGCCAGTTTGAAAGCCGGATGAAGAGCCTGATCACGGAAATCAAAGAATGCGGAAACATCATTCTGGTGGTGGATGAGGTTCATAACCTGGTGGGAGCCGGCGATGCCGAAGGCAGCATGAATGCAGCAAACATCCTTAAGCCGCCTCTGTCCCGGGGGGATATCCAGATTATCGGCGCAACCACGCACACGGAATATCGGAAATATATCGAAAAGGATGCCGCCTTGGAGCGTCGCTTCCAGCCTGTCACTGTAGCGGAACCTAACCTTGAGGAAGCCTGCCAGATCTTGCAGGGGATTTCCAAGACCTATGCCGAATATCACAGCGTTACCATTTCTCCGGAGATTGCCCGGCAGTGCGTGGTGCTTTCTGAGCGTTACATCACTGATCGGTTCCTGCCTGACAAAGCCATTGACCTGCTGGATGAGGCTTGCTCCGATGTAAACCTGCGGAGCAAGGAACTGTCCAGACTTGCGGAACTGCGCAAGGAACGGGATGACTATGAGCTGGAGCTTCGGATGATGAATGAAGATGCCGAGAACCAGAACTTCGAGCGCATGGCTACCATCCGCAGCAAGCTCTGCCGAATTGCAGGAGAGATTGAGGAACTGGAAAAGCAGCCTCTTCCTGCGGTAACCATGGAAAACCTGGCCAGAATCATCGAGCTTTGGACGAAAATTCCCGCCTCGAAGATCAAAGCGCAGGAATACCAGCAGATGAAGCAGCTGCCCGACCGCTTGAGGGAGCATATTGTTGGCCAGGATGAGGCAGTTGACGCTGTTGCCAGAGCCATTCGACGTAATCGGGTGGGCATTTCTCCCAAGAAGCGGCCCGTGTCCTTTATTTTTGTGGGACCTACCGGTGTCGGTAAAACAGAGCTGGTGAAGCGTCTCGCTTCCGAACTGTTTGACAGTGTGGATAGTCTTATTCGGCTGGATATGTCCGAATACATGGAAAAGCACACAGTATCCAAGCTGATTGGTTCGCCCCCTGGTTATGTGGGTTATGACGAAGCAGGACAGCTTACCGAGCAGATTCGCCGCAGACCCTACAGTGTGGTACTCTTTGATGAGATTGAGAAGGCGCATCCTGATGTTCTGAACATTTTGCTTCAGGTGCTGGATGATGGTCGGATTACCGATTCTCAGGGCCGTGTGGTCAATTTTGAGAATACTGTCATTGTAATGACTCCAACGCAGGTTCCGAGGGTGTTGCCAGTAGTATGGGCTTTGGTCGGACCCAGCAGGATCAGGTGAAGGAAAAGACCATGAAAGCCCTGCAAGGCTTCCTGCGGCCGGAATTCCTGAATCGCGTGGATGAGATCATTACCTTTAACCATTTGTCTGAGGAGAATTTCCTGAAGATTGCGGACATCATGTTGATCGAACTCCGCGACAGCCTGGAAAGCAGGGGACTCCGCTTTACATGGGATGATTCCCTCCGGGAATACCTGGTAAAAGAGGCGTATTCGGTGACTTATGGCGCCAGAAACCTGCGCCGTACCATCCAGCGCAGTTTGGAAGACCCCATCAGCGAAGCCATTATCGACAGCTTTGAAAACCCAATCAGCGGCATTCATGCCTATCTTGACAACGGCGAAGTAAAGCTTAAAACAGAATAAAATTATGAGGCAGCCTCTTTGCGAGGTTGCCTCATAATACTATCATCGATTCAGCAGCCAAGTCTGCTCATTTAGAAGCACGGCAAATGAGAGCCATAGCAGGTATGGAATTTGAAGTTTGCCAGCCAGGTTGTCCAGTTTTTGAAATGCCAGAAGCATTGCAAATACGAGAATCCACAGAGCCATCAAAAGCATTAAAGCTGGACCGTAGGCTTTGGCGTTAAAGAAAATCAACGGCCAGAAAAGGTTTAAAATCAGTTGAGCTGCGAACAGAATTTCTGCTTGTTTTCTTTCGGAACTGCTGGTGCTTCGGATTCGTGCTATGCCGATGCCCATCAGTGCGTATAGAATTGTCCATACAATTGGGAAGAAAAAGGCGGGAGGAGAGAACCCTGGTTTAACAGCGTTTTGGGCATATTCTCCCATTCCTTCCATGCTTAGCAGTCCGGACAGTAGACCAGTAGCTTCAATAATCAGAATCCAAAACAAGTAGGATTTCATAGTATTCTTTATCAAGTTTCATCACCCTGAGCAATGATATGCGATAAAGAATCAATCCATTCGTTGCAATCAGAAATTTGGGCCGCTTTTGATTGTTGAGATCAAAAGCGGCCCAGAGAGCACGATTGAGTTAATTTGAAAAGAATCAGTTCATTCTAACGTAGTTCATGCAAATCCAACCAATGTCGATTCTGCCCCAGGTGTAGCCCTCGGCAGTGGCTGTCTCCAGAATGGTGACAACATCGCCTGCGCTCTTGGTGCCGACAACATTGTAGGAGGTACCAGCCCCGGCACGGACGTTAACAGCACTGCCGGTGACGGTTGCGTTACCAGTGGTGGAAGTAGTTCCATTGCCGGTGGAAGTACCTGTTCCGGTGCTGCCATCCAGGCTGATATAATCCATGGAGACCCAACCGCCGCTGGCGTAGCCCCAATTGGTGCCGCCAACCTTGATCTGCTGCAGGACCTGAACGCGGTCATTCAGATTCAGGGATTTGATCTTGTCATAGTTAGTGCCCGGTCCGCTGCGGACGTTCAGCTGAGTTGCGGTAACGGTGCCGTAAGCAGCGTTGGCGCCAACTTCGCCATCCACATAGACGTAGGACAGGCTGACCCAGCCCTTATCGGTGCGTGCCCATCCGTTGCTGGTTTCCAGAATGGTGATCCGGTCGCCATACACATAGCCGCCCACGCGCTCGCCGCTCTGGCTTGCGGAGCTACGGATATTCAGTTCACTGGCGATTACCACACCATACTTTGCGTTGGCGGGAGTGGTGGTGCTGCCGGTACCGGTAATATTGTTCACAGTGGGCTCAGTGGCAGTGGTGGGAGTGGTAGCAGTTGTGGGGGAAGTGGAGGTAGTAGCTGTGCCGCCGGGGGTGCTGGTGCTGCCGGAGGCCAGCTGTACGTTGCTCATATCCAGCATATCGGTGACGATCCAACCCATCACGTTCAGGCTGTCGGAGCTGACATAAGCCCACTCCACAGAGCCGATGGGCTCAATACGCAAAACCTCGACTTCTTCACCGGCATCCAGCTGAGTGATGACGCGGCTGCCGGTGCTGGGTGAGCTGCGGATATTCAGCTGCTCTTTCACAACGGCCATGTTCTCCTTGGGAGCCGTGGTGGGAACGGTAGTGGGAACCGTGGAAGGCTCAGTGGAGGGTTCGGTGTCGACAATGTTGGGGATATCGGAACTGGGCTCTGTCGCTTCGGTGGTGGGCTCGGTATTTCCGGAGCCGGGAAGCAGAGAGCAACCGCTGAGCATCGCCAGCGTCAGCAGAAGGACGAGCGACAGGCTCAAGGAACGGCGAAGAGACTTGTTCTTGAAGGGGTAATTCATAAGGTTACCTCCCTTTCTAATTATTTCTCGATGGTATTATATCGGATTAGGGGGCGGATTGTCAATAGGATAAGAATTATTTAATGATTGTTTCATACCTTAGGGTGTGCATTTTTTGTGGAATCCTCCATGGAAAAAACGGTAAAAATACTTCTTCAATTTATTTCGTTAGATTACTCTTGACATATGCCCGGGAATGATGATAGAATCAGATAAATTTCATACCGCAGTGAACGGAAAGAGTAGCGTTTTCCTCCCGTCAGAGAATTTGGGCCATTGGCTGAAAGCCCGAATGGTTTTGGATGCGTGAATGTGCGTCCGGGAGCGGAAGCGTTTTCAAAAGTGAGAAATGAGAGTGGAACCGCGGCCAACCGCCGCCTCTTGTACGGCCCGATGGGCATGTATAAGGGGCGTTTTATTTTGCATATTATTACAGGAGGAGATAGATTATGTATCTTTACAACTCTGCCACCCATAAAAAAGAACTGTTCACCCCCAATGATCCCAGCCTGGTGAAAATGTATACCTGTGGTCCTACGGTGTATCACTATGCCCACATCGGCAATCTGCGCAGCTATATCATGGAGGACGTGCTGGAAAAGGCCCTTCGTTATGTGGGCTATCCTGTAAAGCGGGTGATGAACATCACCGATGTGGGACACCTGGCTTCTGATGCCGACACCGGTGAGGACAAAATGCTCAAGGGTGCCCGCCGGGAGCATAAAACCGTCATGGAGATCGCCAAGTTTTATACCGATGCCTTCTTCTCTGACTGTGACAAGCTGAACATCAAACGTCCTGATGTGGTAGAGCCGGCAACCAACTGCATCGATGAATACATCCATATGGTGTCCGTGCTGCTGGAAAAGGGCAAGGCCTATCTGGCCGGCGGAAATGTGTATTTTGATACCTCCACATTGGATAAGTACTATGTGTTCAATGACCACGATGAAGAAGATCTGGCCGTTGGCGTCCGGGAAGGCGTGGAAGAGGACACGAACAAGCGGAACAAAAACGATTTTGTTTTGTGGTTCACCAAGTCCAAGTTTGAAGATCAGGCTCTGAAGTGGGATTCTCCCTGGGGCGTGGGATATCCCGGCTGGCACATCGAGTGCTCCTGCATTTCCATGAAGCACCTGGGTGAAGATCTGGATATTCACTGCGGCGGCATCGACAATGCATTCCCGCACCATACCAACGAAATTGCCCAGTCCGAAAGCTATCTGGGCCACAAGTGGTGCAATTACTGGTTCCATGTGCACCACCTGAATGTGGACTACGGCGACGGTGTTTCCAAAATGAGCAAGTCCAAGGGCGAATTCCTGACGGTTTCCCTGCTGGAAGAGAAGGGCTATGACCCCATGGCCTACCGTCTGTTCTGCCTGCAGAGCCATTATCGCCGGAACTTGGTGTTCAATTGGGAGAATCTGGACAATGCTGCCGCTGCCTATCAAAAGCTGGTTGCCAAAATCGCCACACTGAAGCCTGAAGGAGAGGTGGACACTGCTGCCTTGAAGGGACTGAAAGAGCGGTTTGTGGGTGCGCTGAATGGGGATTTGAACACTTCTCTGGCAGTGACAGCAGTTTATGATGTGCTGAAAGCAAAGTGCAATGATGCTACCAAGCTGGCAGCACTGGCGGATTTTGACCAGGTGCTCAGCCTGAACCTGATTTCCGCTGCTGAGGCGTTGCGCAAAAAGCAAGCTGAGGAAGAGGCAGCTAATGCTGATCCTGAAGTGGATGCTTTGGTTGCGGCCAGAACCGCTGCCAAGAAAGCTAAAAATTTTGCGGAAGCAGACCGTATTCGGGATGAACTGAAAGCCATGGGCATCGAAATCATCGATATGCCCCAGGGAACGAAGTGGAGAAGAGTATGAAGCTGTTGATTTTAGACGGCAACAGTGTTATCAATCGTGCTTATTTTGGAGTAAAGCCCCTTACCACCAGGGAGGGGCTTTACACCCATGCCATTTATGGCTTCCTGAATATTCTGGAGCGAATGGAGAAGGAGGAACAACCTGATGCGGTTGCGGTTGCCTTCGATCTCCACGGCCCCACCTTCCGTCATCTGCGCTATGATGGCTACAAGGCAACCCGCCACGGGATGCCGGAGGAGCTGGCACAGCAGATGCCCTATGCCAAAGATGTCCTGCGGGCGATGAATATCCCGATCTACGAGTGCCAGGGCTGGGAAGCCGACGATGTGATCGGCACTGTGGGGCGCATTTGTTCCAACCATGACTGGCAGTGCGTGATCGTAACGGGAGACCGGGACAGTCTCCAATTGATCGATGACCATGTCAATGTGAAACTGGTCATTTCCAAGCCCGGTCAGACCAACACGACTTTGTATACTCCTGAAGTTTTTCGGGAGGAATATGGTTTTGAGCCAAAAAAATTGATCGATCTGAAAGCGCTTATGGGTGATTCTTCGGACAATATTCCCGGTGTAGCCGGGGTTGGCCCCAAAACAGCCAAGGATCTTCTGGCCAAATTCGGCAGCCTGGATGGGGTCTATGCCAATTTGGACGATTCTTTCATCCGTCCTAAGCTTCGGGAGAAATTGGAGGCTGGGAAGGAGAATGCCTATCTTTCCTATGAGCTTGCCACCATTATTCCGGAAGCACCTATTGATTTCGCGCCGGAGGATGCACTGAAGAAACCGTTCAATCAGAAGGAACTGTATCAGCTGTTCCAGAAGCTGGAATTTGTCCGCCTGATTGACAAATATGGCCTGCGAAGCGCAGGCTTTGAAGCGTCCGCCTCCGTACGGAGGGCGGAACGGCTGCCAAAGGCGGATTCGGTGCCTGAAAATCTTTCCGAATGCGCTCTATACGCGGCGGCAGACGGCAGCATCGGGATTGCCTGGGCCCAGGGGGTATGCTCCCTTTCCCCCATGGAAGTGCAGATGCAGCATTTTTCCCTGCCAGAAAAAGTGAAGCTGATCCTCCATGATTCCAAAACAGCGCGTCATCGACTGGCAGAACTGGGAGTATCCTGCATGGATGCCTGGTTTGACACAGCCCTTGCTGCCTATGATCTGAATCCCAGCCAATCGGATTATCCGGTTTCAAAGCTGGCGACAACCTTCCTGGGAACCAATGTGGAGGATGAGGATTCCTCCGCGTGCGCGGAGGCCCTTTGGCAGCTGAAGCCGGTTTTGGAAGAGGAACTGAAGAAAAACGGAATGACGGAGCTCTATTCCAAAATGGAACTTCCCCTGTGTGATGTCCTCTACCGGATGGAGCAGCGGGGCATTGCCATTGACCGCAATCAGTTGGAACAGTTCGGCCAGATGCTCTCCCAGAGAATTGCAGACTGTGAAGGGCTGATTTATTCTTTCTCCGGGGAAGTGTTCAATATCAATTCCCCCAAACAGCTGGGTGAGCTGTTATTTGAAAAGCTGGGGCTGCCTCCGGTGAAAAAAACAAAAACCGGCTATGCCACCAATGCGGACGTACTGGAAAAGCTGAAAGGCAAACATCCCATCATCCCTGCCATCATGGACTATCGGATGCTTACCAAGTTGAAGTCCACTTATGCTGATGGTTTGATGAAGGAAATCCGGGAGGACGGGAGAATTCACACCACCTTCCAGAATCTGGTCACCGCCACCGGGCGGCTTTCCTCTACGGAACCCAATCTACAGAATATTCCCGTTCGTACCGATTTGGGTGCGGAAATTCGGAAGATGTTTGTACCCAGAGCGGGTTGCGTCCTGGTGGATGCGGACTACAGCCAGATTGAACTGCGGGTGCTGGCCCACATCGCCGATGATAAAACCATGCAGCAGGCTTTCTGCGCCGGAGAGGATATCCACACTGCCACTGCCGCCCAGGTGTTTGGGGTGGATAAGGATTCCGTAACCCCATTACAGCGCCGCCATGCCAAGGCGGTGAATTTCGGCATTGTATATGGCATCTCGGAGTTTTCCCTGGCGGAGGATATCGGTGTCACCCGCTATGAGGCCCGGGAATATATCGACCAGTACCTTGCCACTTATCACGGCGTGCGGGACTATATGAAAAAAGTAGTTTCTGATGCCCGGGAGAGCGGATATACCCAGACCCTCTATGGCCGCAGACGGTATATCCCGGAGCTGAAAAGCAGCAATTTTAACGTCCGCCAGGGTGCGGAACGAATTGCACTGAATACCCCCATCCAAGGTACCGCTGCAGACCTGATCAAGCTGGCCATGATTCGGGTGGAAACGGCACTGCGTGATTCCTTCCCACAGGCGGAGCTCTTGCTCCAGGTCCACGACGAACTGATTGTGGAGTGCCCGGAAGCAATTGCGCCCCAGGTGGCAGATCTGGTCAGCCGGGAAATGGAGCAGGTGGCGTCTCTCAGTGTTCCGCTGACGGCAGAAGCGAAATTCGGAAAGAGCTGGTACGAGGCCAAATGATGGAAATCAAACGAATGAACAGGCAGCATGTTTCCCAGGTCGCGGCTTTGGAACAGATTTGTTTTTCTGCCCCTTGGAGCGAGAAAAGCATTGTAGGGGAACTGGACAATCCACTTTCCCTGTGGCTTGTGTGTGAGGAAGAAGACACAGTGCTGGGGTATGTAGGCTCTCAGACGGTGCTGGGAGAGACGGATATGATGAATGTGGCCGTTTCACCGGAAGCTAGGAGAAAGGGAATTGCCCAAGGGCTGATTTTGACGCTTGAGGATGAGCTGAAACTTCTGGGAAGCCACTGCCTGACGTTGGAGGTGCGCGCCTCCAATATCCCTGCGATCGCCTTGTATAAAAAGCTGGAATTTTCCCAGGTGGGCAGACGGCCTAATTATTACCGAAATCCCAAAGAGGATGCCCTTATTTTGAGAAAGGAGTGGCAGATTTGAATATTCTGGCAGTGGAATCCTCCTGTGACGAGACCGCTGTTGCCATCGTCCGGGATGGACGGGAAATTCTGACGGACTGCATCGCTTCCCAGGTGGATCTGCATCGTCTCTATGGCGGCGTAGTGCCGGAGATCGCTTCCCGAAAGCATATCGAAGCCATCTCCGGTCTGGCAGATCAGGCTTTGGTGCAAACCGGGCTTACCAGAAAAGACATTGATGCCGTTGCTGTGACCTATGCCCCAGGTCTGATCGGTGCTGTTCTGGTTGGTGTAAATTTCGCTAAGGCGGCTGCTTTTTCTATGGGTAAGCCTTTGATTCCCGTGCATCACATTCGAGGGCACATTGCAGCGAATTATCTGGCTTACCCGGAATTGGAACCTCCCTTCCTGTGCCTGGTGGTCTCCGGCGGGCATACCATGATCGTGGAAGTGAAGGATTATACCAATATGAACATCCTGGGCACATCCTTGGATGATGCGGCAGGGGAGTGCTTTGATAAAGTGGCCCGGGTACTGGGCATGCCCTATCCCGGGGGTGCTGCGCTGGATCAGATGGCCAAGCAGGGAGATGACAAAAAATATGTTCTTCCCAGAAGCAAGCCCGGTGAGAATCCTTATAATATGAGCTTCTCTGGTCTGAAGACGGCAGCGTTGAATCTGATTCATCACGCTGAGCAGGTTGGGGAGGAGCTGGATATCTCAAGCCTTTGCGCCAGCTTTTCCGCAGCAGTTTCCGATACTTTGGTGCCCAGAGTGATAATGGCAATGGAACAGACTGGCTATCGGAAAATCGCTGTTGCAGGCGGTGTGGCCGCCAATTCCAGAATTCGTCATGATATTTTGGAAGCGGCGAAAAAGATGGATGCCCAAGTCTTTATGCCACCACTGAGCCTTTGCGGGGACAATGGCGCCATGATCGGAGCCCAGGCATACTACGAATACATGGCCGGAAATGTGGCAGATATGAGCCTGAACGCCTATGCAACCAAGTCGATATTGGGAGAAACGCTATAAAAGAAAGCCAAATCACCTTGTAACCGAAAAGTTACTGATTTGAAACTTTCTTAATAAAATCTTCAAAAATACGCCAAAATCTCCGGTGATTGCTGTGAACAAGCCTGTGGAAAGTGTGAAAAACTGTGTATACATAACGCTTTTCCACAGGCTTCCAATTTGAAATGCAGCAAAAAAGTTACAAAGAATGGAGGCTCTGCATGCTCTGTATTGCAAGAAATCTTGGCCAGCTCTCGTTCGGAAAACTGATGGAAGTATACCGGGAAGCCAATCAGGAACACGGCGCGGAGCTTGCGCCGGGAGAGCCAAAGGAACGGCAGATTGCCCTGTCGGAGCAGGATTTTTACGCTTACCTCCACGACAGCTTTTTCACCCGCCCGGATGCAGTGTACTGCATTTTAGAAGAGAATAAAAGGTATGTCAGTGCCCTGCGTTTGGAGCCTTACATGGATGGTCTGCTCCTGGAAGCGCTGGAAACCGCCCCAAAGCAGCGTCAAAAGGGTTACGCGGTTCAGCTGATTCAAGCAGCACAGCAGATGCTGGAGCAGCAGGGGAGTGTCCGCATTTATTCCCACGTGAGTAAGAAGAATTTTCCCTCCCTGAAAACACATTTTCATTGTAAGTTTGAAATATACCGGGATTATGCTGCCTACATAGACGGCAGTGTCAATGATCGGGCGTATACCCTGCGGTACGAAAAAATTGTTTCAGAATTTGAAAAAAAGTGTTGACAAATCGAACCCTATGGTGTATTATACTCTAGCTGGCAGCGAGAGCTGAGTATGGAGAAGTCGCGTAGCTGGCCGAGCGCGCACGATTGGAAATCGTGTATACCCCAAAAGGGTATCGAGGGTTCAAATCCCTCCTTCTCCGCCAATAAAAGACGATTGCGAAAGCAGTCGTCTTTTTTTACGCCTGTATTATTCATCACCAGAGAGGTCGAAATTATGGCAGAGATTTTAACCAAGGCAGGCTGTTTTGTAGCCATCATCGTTCTGGGCTGGGTTCTTCGTCGAATCGGTTTTTTCAAGGAAGGGGATTTTCAGGTTCTGTCCAAAATCGTCCTTCGGATTACGCTTCCTGCATCCATTGTGTATAGTTTTTCCGATAAAGAGATCGACCCATCCATGCTGCTGCTCAGTGTGTTCGGTTTGGCGCTGGGCATTGGCTATATCGGAATCGGTTATTTGATTGCGATTGGAAAGAGCAAAGAGCAAAAGGCGTTTTCCATACTGAATATCTCCGGTTATAACATCGGGAATTTCACCATGCCGTTTGCTCAGGGGTTCCTTGGCCCGGCGGGTGTCGTTACCACAAGCCTGTTTGACACCGGCAATGCCTTTATCTGCCTGGGTGTTTCCTACAGCATGGCTGCCATGGTCCAGCGGGGAGAGAAGTTCTCCGTGCTAAAAATCCTTCGGGACCTCTGCAAATCCGTTCCCTTTGTGACTTACATTACGATGGCACTGCTGGCGCTGCTCCATGTGCATCTGCCATCTCCCGTCATCGATTTTGCCGGTTTGATTGGAAATGCCAATGCTCCCATGGCCATGCTGATGCTTGGTGTTGGCTTCAAGATCTCCGGGGACGGCAGCCAGATTCATTCTATTGTTAAAATCCTTTCGGTGCGTTATGCAGTGGCAATTGCCGTGGCGTTGGGGTGCTATTTCCTTCTTCCTGCCGCATTGGAAACCCGGCAAACCCTTGCTCTGCTGGCCTTCAGCCCCATTGCTTCGGCAGCTCCCGCCTTTACCGGAGAACTGGGGGGAGATTCCGGCCTTGCCAGCGCGGTGAACTCCTTGTCCATTGTCATCAGTCTTGTCTGCATTGTGGCTGTGCTGCTGTTGATTCTTTAATTGAAACAGAAAAATCCTGCCTGGAGCTTGTTTTCAGGCAGGATTTCTTTATAGGATTACAGGAGGGGAATTCCGGCTTTTTCGCAGGCTTCCATGGTGTCATGGTCCCAAACGCTGGACTGTACTTCGCCGATGTGGGCGCAGCCAAGCAGCAGCATGGAAAGCCGGGACTGGCCGATACCGCCGCCGATGGTCAGGGGCAACTGGTTCGCCAGCAGCATTTTATGGAAGGGCAGTTCCCGACGGTTGTCACAGCCGGAGAGCTTCAGCTGACGGTCCAGAGACTCCGCATCCACCCGGATGCCCATGGAGGATACCTCCAGCGCCCGATCCAGTACCTCGTCCCAGAAAAAGATGTCGCAGTTCAGATCCCAGTCATCGTAGTCAGGAGCACGGCCGTCGTGGGGCTTGCCGGAGCGGAGCTTTCCGCCGATCTGCATGATGCAGGTGGTGGGATGCTCCCGGACATAGTTTTTTTCCCGCTGAGAGGGGGTCAGGTCGGGATAGAGATCTTCCAGCTCCTGGGAGGTGATGAAGGAAACCTCCGTGCTGAGCTTGGTGTGCAGCTGGGGATAACGGACATGAAGCCGATCATTGGTATTACAAATGGCACGGACAATGGCGGTGACGATCAGCTTCAAAAAGTCCAGATTCCGGTTTTCCCGGGTAATAATCTTTTCCCAGTCCCACTGGTCAACATAGATGGAGTGGATGTTGTCCAGTTCCTCATCCCGGCGGATGGCGTTCATATCGGTGTACAGTCCGCCGCCCACGGGGAAATTGTAGCGCTTCAGGGCCAAACGCTTCCATTTCGCCAAAGAGTGGACCACCTGGGCATCAGCGCCCACGGCGGGAATGTCAAAGCTGACGGGGCGCTCGTAGCCATTCAGATTGTCATTCAGACCGGAATTCTCGGTGACGAACAGGGGAGCGGAGACCCGCTTCAGGTTCAGCGCGGTGGAGAATTCCTCCTGGAAGGTTGCTTTGATATAGGCGATGGCCCGCTGAGTGTCGTAGGCATCCAGGGTAGGGGAGTAGTGTTCGGGAATGTAGATTTTATTCATGTCTGTTCGCCCTTTCATGAAAATGCAAAGATAGATTTTATTTTATTCATTTTCTCAGTAAAATCAAGTGTTTTTTTGGTCGTGGAAAATGATTGGATTTCGATGCCATTATGTTACAAGTATGATGCAAATCCCCGGTAGGATAGGGCTGTAAAAAGAAATAGAAAAATTATTTGAAATCCTGTGACGTTTCCTATCTAAAATCCGTCTATATGGGTGAGAGGCAAATGAACCGGCATCCGCCGTTTTCAGATAATCAACTCTACAATAAGGAGGAACAGAATGATGAATACCCAAAGAGAATTACATACCGCAATCCGAAAAAGCGCCTGGATTGATGCTGCCAACCGCATCGTATCCTTCGAGCAAATCGGCGAAGCAGCCTGCTATACCGCAGATGAGCCGGAATTCTGGCCCCATATTATGGAGCTGGTCAGTGTTGGCTACCGTTTGCAGTAAGGACAGGAAGGGAACGATCTTGCGGCGAATCATCTCTGTGACTTTGGCGGTGCTGACGGCGGTGACCCTGTTCGGATGCAGCGCGCCCCCGGAAATCGGGGATTTCAGCTTTACCCTGCCGGATGGGTTCCGCGTTGCAGATGTGGCAGAAAAAAGCTGCACCATCGTCAATGATGAAAATATCCAGGTTGGCGGGATCAATTTAACAGGGATGCGGGCAAAGGATATTCGGAAATCCGGCTCCAATGAATTTGGACGTTACCTGAATGATGTGGCCTGGGGCTGTGAGTTTTTCAGCTGGCACGGCGGCGACAGTAGCCACCCGCTGCAATACATGAGCATGACGGTCACCGATCCCGATACCCAGCAGAAGCAGGAATATTACCGGATCTTTTTCGTAAGGAAATCCGGGGTATATGACATGTGGTTCGACCTGGCGAAGATCGACCGGGACAGCATCTCGGAATTCTTCCCCATTGCCGAAGCAAAAGAATAAAAATGCTCGCACATCCAAGCGGTTTCTGAATGTGCGAGCTTTTTGCGTGCTTATCGATTTGCCTGTATGCCAGGAAAAGCTGGAAAATACGAAATCAGTTTGCTCTTTTCAACAAAGAGATTTCGTTTCTCGCGCCGTTTGCCTTCCGGTTATGGTACTTTATCAATGATTCAGCAGTTCCAGAAGCTGTTCCGGTGTATCCGCAATGGCGGCGGCTCCGGCTTTTTGCATGTCCGCAACTTCGCCGTAGCCCCAGGCCACACCGATGGTGGGAATGCCGTGAGCGGCGGCACCGAGAACATCAAATTCGGTGTCGCCCACCATCACAGCATTGTCGATGCGCCCGTTCTGTTCCAGCAGGAAGGCGATGACCTCGCTTTTGGTGGTGCGGCTTTGGTCCATGGAGGCACCGCAGATCAGATCGAAGTATTTATCCAGATCAAAATGCTCCAGTACCTCTATGGCTGTGACCTCCGGCTTGGAGGTGGCCACAAAGAGCTTGTGACTCTGGGCTTTCAGCGCTTCCAACAGTTCCCGGATGCCTGGGTAGGGATGATTCTCATATTTTCCGATGGGCACATAACGGCTTCGGAAAATGTCAATGGCCTCCTGCGTTCGTTCGGGCGGAATGCCGAATTTTACAAAGGTATCCCCCAGGGGTGGCCCCACGAACACCCGCATTTCCTCACGGCTGGGGACGGGCAGCCCGAACCGCTCCAGGGTCATTTGGGCGCAGTTGATGATCCCCTCCCCGGAATCGGTGAGGGTTCCATCCAGATCAAATAAAATTGCTTTCTTCACAAAATCATCCCTTTCTTTTGAAATCATACCATGTTTCTGATTTTTGTGCAATTGTCTGTATTGCATTTTAATAAAAACATAAAGGCCAATGGCTGCTACCCCAATACAACGAGAAAATGCTCACAAACCTAACCCAGCAGTACATCGGTAATCAGCATCAGGCAGAAGCCAACCAGAAGGGAATAGGTAGCCGCTCGCTCATTTCCGTGGTCGTGGGTCTCGGGGATCATCTCGTCGCTGATGACAAAAAGCATGGTGCCCCCTGCGAAGGCCAGGCAGAATGGGAGCACGGCAGAGGCCAGAGTCACAGCGTAGTAGCCCACGAAGGTGCCCACCACCTCGATGATGCCTGTGGTCAGTCCGCAAAAAAAGGCCTTTTTGGGCTTAAAGCCCGCCGTCAGCATGGGGGTGACGGTGACCAGACCTTCCGGGATATTTTGCAGCGCGATTCCACCGGAGATCAGCAGCGCTGCCCTTAAATCCCCGGAGCCCAGGCTCACCCCCGCCGCCAGTCCTTCTGGGAAATTATGGATCGCCATGGCGGCAACAAACAGCAGCAGCTTATCAGCGTGGAGGTTGTGGGCATGGATATCATCCTCCCAGCCGATGAGCTTGTGGATATGGGGCACGAGTCGATCCACCAGACTGATGCACCCTGCCCCGGCGAAAATGCCGCAGAGCGTGATGAACAGTCCGCCGTTTTCTTCCCGCTCGATCGCAGGGAGAATGAGTCCCAGAATGGCAGCGGAGAGCATCACCCCTGCCGCAAAGGCCAGAACAATGTCACTGAACCGGTGGGAGATTTTCTTGCAGGGAATTCCCAGAATGGTTCCCAGCACCGTGGCACCGCCAACCCCCAGGGCGGTCAAACATACAAGCGTCATCATGTACTTCCTTTCAAAAGAAGAAATCATAATTCAGCATATGACGCCCCTTCTCATTGGGTTCTCCGAAAGAGGGGGTGGTTGAATTATCATCTTCTTTGTGGTAGTATCATTGCACATGGTGGTTAGGAGGTATTATGATGTCAATTCTCAACCAGATTCGCGGAAAAGAAGAGCCGAAAGCATTTCGTATGCGCTTTGTGGATTCTATCCTGATTCTTCTTTTGGGGATCGGTCTGGGAATCTTTTCCAAATTTCTGGACTGTACTCCTTCCAACGAATTACCCGCCTTCCTGGAAAGTCTGGATGTGAGGAATTTTCTGGGGCGGCTCGCCTTTTGGGTGGTGCTTGGTGTGTGGATTTCGGTCAGGAGCAATTCGGCAGTCAGAGCATCGGTGAACGTCTTTCTGTTCTTTTTCGGAATGGTGGCAAGCTACTATCTGTATTCCTGGTTTATTGCCGGTTTTTTTCCGAAACGCTATGCCATGATATGGATTGGAATCGCAGCCCTTTCTCCGCTGTTGGCTTTTGGCTGTTGGTACGCCGTTGGAAAAAGCAAGACGTCCTTTGTCCTTTCGGTGTTCATTATAGCGGTGCTGTTTCAGATGACATTTGCGTTTGGTTGGCTTTATATTGCAGTGCGTTCTGCTTTGGAATTGGTGTTTTTTCTGCTTGCAATTCTGATTTTAAAGCGTGATAGCGTGAAAGGAACTGTAATGCTGGCTGTATCAGGAAGTTTGCTGGGGTGGTGCATGGGGCTGCTGAGTCAGTTTCGGTTTTAAATAAAAAACGCGCAGCGGAAGAAAAATTCCTGCCGCTGCGAGTTTTTATACCGTTTGTTTTTTTGTGGGAAGCTGGGAGATGATCACGCCGGCAAAAACCAGGCCGCAGCCGCAGAGCTCCCGAGGTGTCATGGTGTTATGAAGAATCAACCATCCGCCAAGAGCTGCAAATACAGACTCCAGACTCATAATCAAAGATGCAGTGGTGGGCTCCAGATTTTTCTGTCCAACAATTTGCAGGCTGTAAGCGACGCCCATGGAGAGAATACCGGCAAAGCCCAAAGGCAGCCAGCAGGCGAGGATGTTACCCATGTCCAGCTCTTCGGTCAGCAGCATGAAGGGAACAGAAAGCACTGCCACTACCAGAGCCTGAACACAGTTCAATCGGAGACCATCCAAATCCTGAGCGAATCGGTCGATCAGCAGGATCTGAACAGCGAAGCCCAAAGCACCGCCGATGAGGAACAGGTCACCAACATTGATTGATGTAACGCCCATAAAGCTCAGTAAATAAAGACCAACCAGTGCCAGCACCACGCTGATTACTGCATTCAGGCCGGGCCTGCGGTGGACAAAGATGCCAAGCATGGGAACCAGAACGATGTACATGGCAGTGAGAAAGCCGGCTTTTCCGGGATCTGTGTAAACCAGACCGATTTGCTGCAGGCTGGCTGCAACAAACAGCGCACAGCCGCAGATACCCCCAGCCATCCAGAGCCGTTTGCTTTTCCATTTGCTCAAAGACTGCTGAATACCGATTTTCCAGTCAAAGATCAGTGTAATCAAGAAAAGAAAAATAACTGCCAACATGCAACGGATGGCCTGGAATGTGAACGGACCGATGAGATCCATTCCAACACTCTGGGCAATGAATGCGGAGCCCCAGATGAATGTACCGCAAAGAAGTGAAAGAGAACCTTTTAATTGTTTTTTCATAAAAAATCACCAGGTCGTAATTTATCATATTATAACAGCTTTTGCAAGTATTTCGTTCATTTGCTTTTTCGGCACATCTGTGGTATTCTATAAAATATCAAATAAATGATTTCAGGTGAAATTAAATGGAAAAGCTTTTTATCCCTACTCTTCATACCTTTGCAATGAACAATATTTTCACTGGTTCTTTGGGGGAGTTTCGTTTTCGTGCTGCTCCGCAGATCGTTATGGCCACGCCTAAAGAGGTAGATTTTGAGAAAAGCACCATTCTTGCGGAATATTGGCACGGGCCGTACTGCTACGAAAAAAGCACAATGGAGGGGGAACGGACGTTTCCTCTTTCTGCCCAGGGACGAGAAGATTTGATAGCCTGGCTGGAGGACAAAATATAATTCCCGGAAAACCGGACCGGTCGGGCGTAGTTATAAGAAAAAGGATTGACATTTTTCTTTTTTGTGATAGAATATCGAGGATATGCAAAGACGATACGGAAGCCAAGCGGGGTTCGGCAGCTTCAGCGAGAAGGGGACGGTGGGAGCCCTTTGTGTGTCCGATCCGCAAGCCACTTCCGCTGTTGCCCGGGATGACCGGGACGGGTGCTCCCGTTACAGAGCGTCTGAGATGTCCTGCGACAGCAGGATAATTAGGGTGGTACCGCGAGCAATCCTCGCCCCTATGGATAGGGGCGGGGTTTATTTTTTGTATCCACATTATCTGTTTTTTGGAGGTCAAACCAATGAGCCAGAAACCCTATGGCGTAAACGAACTGCGTGAGATGTTTCTCTCTTTCTTCGAAAGTAAGGGCCATCTGCGCCTGCCCAGCTTTTCCCTGATTCCCCAGAATGATGCTTCTCTGTTGCTGATCAACTCCGGCATGGCACCCATGAAGCCCTATTTCACCGGTGAGGTGGAGCCTCCCCGTCATCGGGTGTGCACCTGCCAGAAGTGCATCCGTACCGGTGATATTGAGAACATCGGTAAAACCGCCCGCCATGGCACCTATTTTGAGATGCTGGGTAATTTCTCCTTCGGTGACTACTTCAAACATGAAGCCATTGCCTGGAGCTGGGAATTCCTGACCAAGGTAGTTGGACTGGACGAAAACCGACTGTATCCTTCCATCTACGAGAATGACGATGAGGCGTTTGAAATCTGGAATAAAGAAATCGGTGTACCCGCTGACCGGATCTTCCGGTTTGGTAAGTCCGATAATTTCTGGGAGCATGGCTCCGGTCCCTGCGGCCCCTGCTCTGAGATTTACTATGACCGCGGTGAGAAGTACGGCTGCGGCAAGCCGGACTGCACGGTTGGCTGCGATTGCGACCGTTATATGGAAGTCTGGAACAACGTCTTCTCCCAGTTCAACAATGACGGCCAGGGCAATTATACCGAACTGGCTCAGAAAAACATTGATACCGGCATGGGCCTGGAGCGTCTGGCCGTTGTTTGCCAGGACGTAAACAGCCTGTTTGACGTGGACACCGTGATGAACATCACCAACAAGGTTACGGAGCTCACCGGCGCCTCCTATGGACAGAGTGTGAAGATGGATGTGTCTTTGCGTGTTATCACCGACCATATCCGCGCTTCCTCTTTTATGATTGCCGATGGTGTCCTGCCCAGCAACGAGGGCAGAGGCTATGTGCTGCGTCGCCTGCTGCGCCGTGCTGCCCGCCATGGCAAGCTCCTGGGCGTGAATCATCCCTTCCTGTATCAGGTGGTGGAGACTGTGGTGCACGAGAACGAGGGCCACTATGGCTATCTGCGGGAGCGTGCCGAATACATCACCAAGGTGGTAAAGGTGGAGGAAGAAAACTTTGCCCGCACCATCGACGGTGGTATGAAGATTTTTGCCGAAATGCTGGCTGACCACAAGGCGAAGGGAGAGACGGAATTCTCCGGCGCCGACGCATTCAAGCTATACGACACTTACGGCTTCCCTATTGACCTGACTCTGGAAATGGTGGCCGATGAAGATATGACCCTGGATCAGAAGGCCTTTGCCGAGCTGATGCAGAAGCAGAAGACCCTTGCCCGAGAGGCCCGGAAGGCATTGGGTGATCTGGCTTGGGCTGGTATTGATCTCGGCTTGGACAATACTCCCACCAAGTTCCTGGGCTACGAATCCACCCAGTGCCAGGCAAAGGTGCTGGCTGTCTGTGTGGGCGACGAAGTCTCCGGTTCCATTGCCGGCGGCGAGGACGGCATTGTTGTCTTGGATCAGACTCCCTTCTATGCAGAAATGGGCGGCCAGGTTGCTGACTATGGTATGATTACCATGGGCGAAAGCGTTTTCCAGGTGAACAATGTCCAGAAAGATAAGGGTGGAAAGTATCTGCACCACGGCAAGATGGTGAAGGGATCTCTGAAGGTGGATGACGTTGTGGAGGCTTCCATTGATGTGGAGCGCCGCAAGGCCATTATGCGAGCCCACTCTGCCACGCACCTGCTGCAGAAGGCTCTGACCGAGGTGCTGGGTGATCATGTCCACCAGGCCGGTTCTTTGGTGGAACCAGATCATCTGCGCTTCGACTTCACCCACTACTCCGCTCTGACCCAGGAAGAGCTTGCCCAGGTTAATTCCATTGTGCAGGACTCCATCCTGGAGGGGTATCCCATTGATGTGCGGGAAATGCCCATTGAAGAAGCGAAGAAACTGGGCGCTACCGCGCTGTTCAGCGAAAAGTACGGCGATACCGTCCGTGTCGTCAATATGAGTAATTATTCCATCGAGTTCTGCGGTGGCACGCATCTGGACAACACCGCAAAGGTTGGCGCCTTTGAGCTGGAGAGCGAAGGCAGTGTGGCCTCCGGCGTCCGCAGAATTGAAGCGGTAACCGGCAAGGCATGTCTGCAGAAGATGGAAGCCAGCCAGTCGGTTCTTGCGGATGCATCTTCCAAGCTGAAGGTGAAGCCCAACGAGTTGGGTTCCAAGATTCAGAGCAATCTGGATGAGATCAAGGAACTGAAGCGCGTCATTGAGCAGTATAAGGCAAAGGATGCAGCGGGTGAGGTAGATCGTCTGTTGAAGGATGCAAAGGATCTTGGCGGCCTGAAGGTTCTCACCGCAAAGATTTCCGGTGCTGACGCAAACAGACTCCGCCAGATGGGCGATATGCTCCGGGATAAGAATTCCGGCGTTGTCGCTGTTCTGTCCTCTATCAACGGAGAAAAGCCTTCCTTCCTGGCTGTCTGCGGCAAGGAAGCTGTGGCTAAGGGAATCAAAGCCGGCGAGCTGGTGAAGCTGGTATGCTGCGCCTGCGGCGGTTCCGGTGGCGGCAAGCCTGACTCCGCTATGGGCGGAGGTAAGGACGTGAGCCAGGTTGACCAGGCTCTGGCTCAGGTGGAAGGTTTCGTGACTTCCAGGATTTAATGGTTTATCAAAATGGCGCAGCTTTCCCGGCTGCGCCATTTTCAGAGATGTCAGGAAAAGAGGAAAGCAGATGAGAAAACTTCTGTGGTTCACGGTTGGTTTCGCAATTGGATGTGGGCTGTGCGCCACGCTGTTCTGGCAGCAGAATCTGACGCCTTTGTTTGTATATGCTTTCCTTTCCGGTGTTCTCTGCTTTGTATTGAAATTCCGAAATGATCTATTCAGAGTTCCTGCAGCGATTTCCCTGGGGATGTTCCTTTCCTTTGGATGGTTCTCGCTGTATCAGACAATATACCTGCAGCCGATTCAAAAGCTGGATGGGCAAACGGTGTCCCTATCTGTTACCGCAACAGATTACACTGAGAAAACGGACTATGGCTTTTCAGTAGAAGGATTTACACTTCTGGAAGGGAAACCATATCATCTTCGGGTTTTTCAGAAGGATGATACAGCACTTACCCCGGGCGATGTACTGGAAGGAGAATTTCGGCTTCGCCTGACAACGCCGGAGGGTAAGAAAGAGTCAACCTATTATCAGGGCAAAGGACTGTTTGTCCTGGCGACTCAGAAATCTGATACGGTTTGCTCTATGTCCGTAAGAAGTGCGCTATGGTTCCTTCCGGCCCGGGTGGCCAATGCTGTCAAGGATCGGATCGCAACGTTTTTTCCCAAGGATGTTGCCCCTTTTGCCAAGGCGCTTCTTCTGGGTGATACATCGGATTTGAGTTATTCCGTGGATACCTCGTTGAAAGTCAGCGGTATCCGTCATGTGGTTGCCGTTTCCGGACTACATGTTTCAATTTTATACGGTTTGATATATCTGCTGTTTCGAACACGGAGATGGCTGACGTTTCTCATTTCCGTTCCAGTGCTGTTGTTTTTTGCTGCTGTTACCGGATTCTCGGCTTCGGTGACCAGGGCTTGTCTGATGACCGGGCTGATGTCTCTTGGCGCGGCGATTACCGATGAATATGACGGTTTGACCAGCTTGTCTTGTGCCGGACTGATCATGCTGCTGCTTAATCCTTTTGTACTGTTTTCTGTCAGCTTTCAGCTGTCAGTTGCAAGTGTCGCGGGTATCCTGCTCTTTGCCTCTAATCTGAATCAGTGGATACAAAGCCGTTTCCCTGAGGCTAAGCGGAAAAGTTTTTTGAGAAAGCTGCAGAGTTGGTTTGCCGGATCGGTTTCCGTTTCTGTCAGCGCTTATGTTTTCTCCGTGCCTTTGAGTGCCTGGTATTTTGGCTCCGTAAGCCTGATTGGCATTGTAACCAATCTGCTTACCATATGGGTGATTGGCTTCCTGTTTTATGGAATTGCTGCAGTGAGTGTTTTGGGCAGTATCTTTCCCACGCTTTGTCGATTTCTCGGATGGCTGCTTTCCTGGCCGATTCGATTCGTTTTGCTTACGGCCGGGGGCTTGTCACGGATTCCGTTTGCAGCTGTGTATACCGAGAGCTCTTATATCACTGCCTGGCTCGTGTTCTCTTATGTTCTGTTGGCACTTTTTCTGCTTCATGGCAGAAAACATGGCCGTTACGTCCTGTCTGCCGCTGCGGTCTGCCTGGTTGTGGCAATCGGGGCATCTGTTATCATCCCGAAACAGGACAATATACGGCTGAACGTTTTGGATGTTGGGCAGGGACAAGCGATTCTGCTTCAGTCAGGGAACAAGAATTTCCTCATCGACTGCGGCGGAAGCAATGCAGCGAACGCATCTGACAAGATCGCACAGACACTTCTGAGCCAGGGCGTGTTTGAATTGGACGGAATCGCTCTGACGCACTATGACGCAGATCATACCAACGCCATAGAAAATCTGATGACAAGGATTCGGGTGGATCAGTTTTACCTCCCCGATCTGGAAAAGCGAGCTTTGTATAATCGCCTGAAATCGGATCCAAGTAATTTGATTACCCTAATTGACCGGGATGTGGATATTCCGTTTGGAAACGGGACATTGACGTTACTGGAACCTGGAGATTTGAAATCAAGTAATGAAAACTGCATGTGTGTCTTGTTTGAATCAGATGAGTGTGTTATACTGATAACCGGAGACCGCGACCGCGCTGGCGAAGGTGCTTTAATCAAAAAATACGATCTGCCAGATGTGGATGTTTTGATTGCCGGACATCATGGGTCCAAGAATTCCACTTCCCGGGAATTGCTTCAGTCAGTGCGCCCGGAGATTGTGATCATTTCCGTCGGGGAGAACAATCCTTATGGGCACCCCACACGGGAAGTGCTGGAGCGGCTTGCGGATTTTGGCTGTACCGTATACCGAACGGATGAACATGGTTCGGTTCTGGTCAGGAGGTAACGATGGCGAAAAAAAACCTTGCTGATGGAGCTTTTCAAAACCTGAAAGCTGCTGTTCGGAACAAAAACATTGACAGACTCTATTTTTTCTATGGAGAAGAGACGTTTTTGATGTCCCATTATCTGGAGGCAATCAAGAAACAACTTCTTGACCCGCTGACGGAGTCTTTCAATTTCCACCGCTTCACCGGTGAGAATTTTGATCTGGCAGCCTTTATGGAAGCGGTGGAAAATCTGCCGATGATGGCGGATTTTACTCTGGTTCAGGTGGACGATATTGATTTTTTTAAGCTGAGCGAATCTGAGCGGGAAAAAATTGCCCAGGTTTTCAATGACATTCCGGAATACTGCACAGTGATATTCACCTATCTTACAACTGCATGGAAACCGGATAAACGGCTGAAAAAGCTCTGGGATGCGGTAGATTCCAACGGTTTGGCGGTAGAATTCTGCAAGCAGGATCAACGGGAATTGATTCCCTGGGTTTCCAGACATTTTGCATCACAGAAAAAACAGATTTCCAATGAGCTTTGCGCCTATCTGATTGATATCACCGGCGGTACTATGACAGCTCTGAGTGGGGAAATCCAGAAGATTTGTGCCTACTCCGGGGCAGATGAAATCAGAAAATCCGATATTGATGCGGTAACGGAACCGGTGCTGGATGCAGTGGTGTTCCAAATGACCGATCGTATCAGCGAAGGCTCCTACGATAAGGCGTTCCAGAGCCTTCAGCAACTGCTCAAAATGCAGCAGGAACCGTTGGCGATTTTAGGCGCTTTGGGCAGCCAGTTTCGCCGGCTGACTGCGGCAAAATGTTTGCTGGATCAGGGCAAGAGTGCCTATGAATTGCAGAAACTTTGCGGGATTCCGGATTATCCTGCCAGGAAGACCATGGAGGCTGCCAGACATATGGACAAATCCTTTTGCGGCAGAGCCTCTGTGCTGATCATTGAGACAGACTACAAGATGAAGACCTCTTTTGACGACAGCCAGCGACTCCTGGAGC
The DNA here is from genome assembly GCA_022777455.1 of Clostridiales bacterium. Next base: position 38,585 of record JALFGI010000027.1, read on the forward strand.
TTCTTGTCCTTCAGCTGGCAACGGAGGCGCGGCATGGTTAAAGTTCGGGAAGCCATCGTTGTAGAGGGCCGTTACGACAAGAATACCCTGAGCCAGATCGTGGATGCTCCCATATTTGAAACCCGGGGCTTCGGTATTTTCAAGGATAAGGAGCAGATGGCACTGCTGCGCGCTGTTGCCCTCCGGCGGGGTTTGATCGTGTTTACGGATTCTGATGGCGCCGGTTTTGTCATCCGAAACCATCTCAAAAGTGCCATCCCCAATCAATATTTGAAGCACGCATATATTCCTGATATTCCGGGCAAGGAGAAGCGAAAAGCCGCGCCGGGAAAAGAGGGAAAGCTTGGCGTAGAGGGAATGCCGTCGGATGTGATTCTGACGGCGCTGAAGGACGCAGGAGCAACGTTTGAAGACGGGACACAAACAAAATCCGGCGGAATTTCCAAGCAGGATTTGTGCTCGCTTGGCCTTTCCGGCGGTGCCGACAGCAGCCAAAAGCGGCTTGCATTACAGAAGAAACTGAATCTGCCGGAGCATATGAGTGCCAATGCATTGCTGCAGGCACTGAATCTGCTGTATTCTATGGATGAGCTTTCCCGGTTGGTGAAAGCGTTGGAGAAAGACAATGGTTGATATATCTGTAAGTAATTTGACAAAGTTCTTCGTGATCGGAGAGAATCTCCTGCAAGGACTTTCTTTCGATGTACAGGAAGGGGAGTGCGTTGCTATTCTGGGCCGGAACGGCTGCGGAAAAACAACGCTGTTCCGAATTCTGACGAAGGAACTGGACTATGACGAGGGAGAAGTGTATGTCAATCCCAACAAGCGGATGGGATTGATTTCTCAGATTCCTGTATTCCCCGATGGCTACACCGTGGAGAATGTCCTCCGCTCCGCCTATTCTGATTTGATCAAGATCCAGAGGGATATGATGTGTCTGGAAGAAAGCATGCTGTCTGGGGCAACTTCGGAGCAGCTGCGGCAGTATGACGCCCTTTCCAACCGGTTCCAGGCCGGGGGCGGCTACGATATGGATGTTGAAGTGGATAAAATTTGCAACGGCCTTGGAATCACCCAGGATCAACGTTCCCAGGAATTTGCCAGCCTTTCCGGCGGCGAAAAAACACGCGTGAATCTGGCTCGTCTGTTGTTGGAAAAGACGGATATTCTGCTGCTGGACGAGCCTACCAACCATCTGGATCTGAACAGTGTGGAATGGCTGGAGCAATATATCAATTCTTTTAAGGGCACTGTGTTGGCCATCTCCCACGACCGGTATTTTATCGACCAAGTGGCTGATCGGGTGATTGAAATCACCGACGGTCATGCGGAATTCTATTCCGGTAACTACTCGTTCTATATGGATGAAAAGCAGGCTCGCTTTGATTTGCAGATGAAGCAGTATGAGCAGGAGCAGGCGAAGCTGAAGCAGTTGGGATACACCGTGGAACGAATGAAGGGCTGGGGCATCAACAACCGCACTCTCTATCGCCGTGCGATGTCTATTCAGCACCGTATGGAGCGGATTCGCAAAACCGAAAAACCCAAGGCGGAGAGAACCATGAAGGCCTCCTTCGGCGAGAAGGATTTCTCCGGTGATGTGGTTTTTAAAATGAAAAATGTCACCAAGTCCTTTGGAGACAGAACGCTCTTTTCGGATGTCAATCTGAATGTGGAAGCAGGGGAACGTATCGCCCTTCTGGGTGACAACGGTACCGGCAAAAGTACCTTTATCAAATGCCTTCTGGGAGAGGAGGACTGCGCAGGAAAAATACAGTTTGGTCCCACAGTGAAGTGGGGATACCTGCCGCAGATTATTCACTTTGATCACCCGGAACGAAGTCTCTATGATACCATGCTCTATGAGAAAAACTGCACGCCTCAGACCGCACGGGACCGCCTGGGCGCTTTTATGTTCCAGGGTGAAGATGTTTTCAAGAGTGTTGCTAACCTTTCTGGCGGTGAGCAGTCCCGTCTGAGGCTATGCATGCTGATGGATGAGAAAATCAATCTTCTCATTCTGGACGAGCCTACCAACCACCTGGACATTGCTTCCCGGGAATGGGTGGAGGCGGCGATCGAGGAATTCGAGGGTGTTCTGCTTTTTGTGTCCCACGACCGTTACTTCATCGAGAAATTCGCCGAGCGTATCTGGCTGCTGGAAAACGGAACCATCCGGGACTTCCGCTGCGGCTATCAAAAATACCGTTCCATCCTGGAACATGAGGCGGCTGCCAAGCCTGTTACCAAGCAACCTCCCAAGGAGAAAAAAGAAAAGCCCAAGGGCGGTACCAAGGATTCTGATAAGAAAATACGCCGCCTGGAACGAGAAATTGAAAAGCAAGAGGCTTCTATCGCAGAATTGGACGGAATGATTGAAGCTGCTTCCGCGGACTATCAGGAGCTGACCAGACTGCTCCAGGAGAAAGAAGCTGCCGAAGCGTTGCTGATGGAGCTGATGGAGCAGTGGGAAGAAGCACAGTCGGAATAAATGACATATGTCATTGACACATGGAGCAAACCTGCATATAATAGTAGCACAATATAAATAAGGAGCGTTTTTACAAATGAGTTCTTGTAACGGTAATTGTTCCAGCTGTGGCTCTGACTGCGCTGACCGCAAGTCAGAGAGTCTGCTGGCATCTTTGAATCCCAAGTCCAGCGTGAAAAAGGTAATTGCAGTGGTGTCTGGTAAGGGCGGCGTAGGCAAGTCCACAGTGACATCCATGCTGGCAGTCGCCATGGCGCGGCGGGGGAAACGAGTCGGTGTTTTGGATGCCGACATTACCGGTCCTTCTGCTCCCACCGCTTTTGGCGTAACGGAATGCCAGGGGGCAGACACCGACGGATTGTATCCTGCGCTGACCCGGACCGGCATTCAGGTGATGTCCATCAATCTGCTGCTGGATAACCCTGCTGACCCGGTGGTATGGAGGGGGCCTGTGATCGCAGGCGCCGTGAAGCAGTTCTGGACGGATGTGATCTGGGAGGACGTGGATTACCTGTTCGTGGATATGCCTCCCGGAACCGGCGATGTGCCTCTGACGGTGTTCCAGAGCCTGCCTGTCAACGGCATTATCATTGTCACCAGCCCTCAGGACCTGGTTTCCATGATTGTGAACAAGGCCGTAAAGATGGCAGACATGATGCACATTCCTGTCCTGGGCTTTGTGGAGAATTATTCTTACCTCCAGTGTCCGGACTGCGGCAAGAAGATCAATGTTTTTGGACAGAGTCATCTGGATGCCATTGCGGAAGAACATGGTCTGCCCATTCTGGCCCGGCTTCCCATTGATCCTGCGGTAGCAGAGGCTTATGACAACGGCCTGATGGAAACGGTGAACACCGATGCCCTGACAGAAGCAATCGAGGCTGTAAAGGCTGCTGAATAACGAAGAACTGGGTTCCCCGCAATGGGGAACCCAGCTTTTATAATTTATAGTCAAAAACAAACCAAATACCGACCAACGCTGCCGCAAAGGGCGTATAGGACAGCAGGGCACGATGTGTAATGTCTATTACACTGAACCCGGCATATTGCATCAGATAGAACAAAGCACAGGTCAGTGCGGCAGACAGTACAGCTCTTGTCAGGTTTTTGCCAATGGTGTTGGAGAAGAAAAAGGTATATAGTAATCCAATCACCGGATTTGCAACGGTAAATAAAATGCACAGTAATGGGTTAAAAAGACTCACCAGGATCGCGACAACCAATACAGCCATTAGTATGACTGGGGCAGAAGTGGCGATCACATCGGGTAGGAAAGTATTCAAAGCCCAGTTTGCTGCGAGATTCAGGAAAATTGCCAAAACCACAGCAATTATGCGAAATAACAGCCATCCCAAAAAGGACTGCCCGTTGGGGAGCACGAAGTTTAGTAGGTGAATAATAAAGCAAAGAATGATCAATGACAGTAGCTGGGAGCAGAGCAAAGACAATGTTGAACAGGCGGATGAGGTGATGATCAAGATATCATCCCGGAAAATTGCGAAAGGAAGAGCGGAAAGGTACTGTGTCAGGTTCCAGGGCTTCAGCGTATAGACTGTTACTGCATAGACAAACAGAACATTCAAAAAACCGGAAATGGAACGGTTAACAAGGCAGTGCGCTCCAAAAAACAGACGAAAAACAAAACCCAGACCTAAGGCGAAGACACTGATTATTAAGAAGACAAAAATCATGTCCTCAATTGTGGTGGGGATCAGGTTGTTGGTACTTTCGAGGAAAGACGCAACGGAATCGATCAGGCGATCCGCACCAAGCACAGAAAACCAATCAAGACTCATGGGTGACTCCTTTATATACAGGAAAACCTCCGCCATCGCTGACGGAGGTTTTGAAAACGAGAATCAAATCAATTACTTGATTTCGGCTTCGGCGCCAGCTTCCTTCAGCTCGGCAACCAGCTTCTCGGCATCTTCCTTGGAGATGGCTTCCTTCAGGGTCTTGGGGCAGTTGTCAACCAGATCCTTAGCGTCCTTCAGGCCCAGGCCGGTAGCGGCACGGACAACCTTGATAACGCCCAGCTTGGAAGCGCCGGCATTCTTCAGGATGACGTCGAACTCGGTCTTCTCCTCAACAGCCTCAGCAGCGGCAGCAGCGGGAGCAGCAACAGCAGCGGCAGCGGCGGAAACACCGAAAACTTCCTCCAGAGTGTGAACCAGTTCGGACAGCTCCAGGACGGTCAGTTCCTTAACCTGCTCAACCAGAGCAGTAATCTTTTCACTAGCCATTTTTAAATCCTCCTAATTATGTGTGAGTAAGATGAATTTTGGGGTTACGCGATTAAGCTTCTGCTTCTGCGGCAGGAGCGGAGCCATCCTTCTGCATCCGAATCTGATCCAGAACAAAAGCCAGGCTGGAGATAGGTGCCAGGAAAGTACCAAGGACAGAAGCAACCAGAGCGTTCTTGCTGGGCAGCTCACCGAAGCCGTTCAGCTGGTCAGCGGACAGCACAGAGCCCTCAACAACGCCGCCCTTGATGGTCAGGGTCTTCAGCTTGTTCTTCTTGGCAAACTCGCAAACGATACGAGCAGGGGCGATGGGGTCGCCGGTGGTGGAAGCCATGGCGGTAGTGCCGTTGAGAATCTCAGAGAAATCGTAACCAGCATTCTTGGTTGCGAAATTGGTCAGAGTGTTCTTCACGACGGAGTACTCGACGCCGGCCTCACGGAACTGCTTACGCAGCTCGGTATCCTGAGCAACAGTGATGCCCTTGTAGTCGACGAAAACCACGGAAGAAGCTTCCTGGATCTTGCCGGTCAGGGACTCAACAACTGCTTTCTTGCTCTCAAGAACCTTTGCGTTGGGCATTATTTTCACCTCCGAAAAATAAAAATGTCTTCCTGCCAGAAGACAGAAAGACACGCAGAAAAAACTTATCAGCGCACCTCGGCAGGACTTACGCCTTGCGGCACCTGCTGTCTTTGGCAACTACAGTATAATACCAGATAAGATGAGTTTTGTCAAGAATTATTTTTCTATTTTATTCATCTTCAATAATTTCTTCTTTCAGCTCACTGCGGCGAACCAGGAATCGACGAATGGCAAACAAGCCGGCAATGCATGCAACACAGGCCAGATTACTCCATGGATCATCATGTGAGATAATGACATGTCGGGTAATTGCCAGTGTCAATACTTCCAAAATATTGGCAGGGGTAGTATCCACCAGCATACGTACAAACTCCATGCCTACGACTATGGTCAGCAATTCGTGGAGGATGTGACTGACATCGGAAAGATATTCTGCTCCGCCAATGATGATTTGATAGATTTCAAGTGTCAAGGCAGCCAGCAAAATCAAAATGGTAATGATGGCGATGAACCGCTCTATAACGTGTAATGTATGGAGAATCAAATGCTGGACTCGACTGCTGCGTTTTTCGATTTTCTCAATTTGGTTTTGTACTTTTGGATTATCGGAGTAGGTGGTTTTCTGATTCATGCAATCTCCCTCTCTGTGAATATGATATTTAATCATACACCAAAATCATCCAAATAGGAAGATATTTTCATATTTTTTATATTTCAATTGAAAAATTTGTGAAATATTGACATTATGAAAGAATGTGAAATATTCAAATCATCATTCGAGTCTGAGGTATGTTATGAATAAACTTCTAAAAAAGATAGCAGCCATCTTTCTTTCGGCTGTTATCGCAACACTGACTTTGATGGTAACGTTTGTTTTGCTCATTCCCACAAAAGATCGGGTTTTGGATTCTCTGCCAAAATACGAAAAGAAGGGAATCTACTCATCCGGTGGCTTTCAGGACTTTACGGATTACGCGAAATACTTCTATCAGATCAGCCAGGCTACCATTGCACAGAATAAATTCCTGCGCCCTGTGGCCGAGGAGGACATTCCGGAAATAATAGAATATTTGGAAAATTTTGAGGAGTGGGTGTGTGCTTGCCAAGAGTTTCCGGCAGAGAGCTTTGACTTTGACAAGTCCATTATTTCAGTAGGGGACTACTTTTATGTCAGCAATTATAACGAAGAGCAGGACAGGGCTTTCTGGAACTACAACCTGTATTATTTTGATATGGATGCTTCCGTACTCTTCTTTTTACATAATAATATTTGAAAAACCCCGGATGCAAAAGCATCCGGGGAAATGCTATCTAAAATTACAGATACTTGGAAGTAGAAACCTTCACGCCGGGGCCCATGGTGGAAGCCACGGTGCAGGAACGGATATACTGACCCTTGGCAGCAGCGGGCTTAGCCTTGACAACAGCCTTGACCAGAGTATCCATGTTCTCAGTCAGCTTCTCGGAACCGAAGGAAACCTTGCCGATGGGGCAGTGGATGATGTTGGTCTTGTCCAGACGGTACTCAACCTTACCGGCTTTGATTTCCTTGACAGCAGCGCCAACGTTGGGGGTGACTGTGCCAGCCTTGGGGGAAGGCATCAAGCCCTTGGGACCCAGGACCTTACCAAGACGGCCAACGATACCCATCATGTCGGGAGAAGCAACAACCACGTCGAACTCGAACCAGTTCTCCTTGGTGATCTTCTCAACCAGCTCCATACCGCCGACGTAATCAGCGCCGGCTTCCTTAGCCTCGTCCACCTTGGCGTCCTTGGCGAACACCAGGACCCGACGGGTCTTGCCGGTGCCGTTGGGCAGAACAACGGCGCCGCGCACCTGCTGGTCAGCGTGACGGGAGTCGACACCCAACTTGATGTGAATTTCAACGGTCTCGTCGAACTTGGCGGAAGCACCCTTCACAACCAGATCCAGGGCCTCGGTGGGATCATACTGGACAGAGCGGTCAATCAGCTTGGCGCTCTCCTTATATTTTTTACCTCTAAACAATGTTATATCCTCCTTAAAGTGGTGATGCGGAATAATCCTCCCACATTTCCGGAAAGTAGTTCCGGATCAGCAAATATCAATCAACAACGACGACGCCCATGGAGCGGCAGGTGCCAGCAACCTGGCTCTCAGCAGCTTCCAGAGTGGCGCAGTTCAGGTCGGGCATTTTGATCTTGGCGATCTCAGTGATCTGAGCCTTGGTGATGTTACCAACTTTGGTCTTGTTGGGGACACCGGAGCCGCCGTTCAATCCAATTGCCTTCATGACCAGCATGGGGGTCGGAGGAGTCTTGGTGATAAAGGTGAAGCTGCGGTCTGCGTAAACAGTGATCACAACAGGAATCTTGTAGCCTTCCTGATCCTTGGTACGGGCATTGAATTCCTTGATGAATGCAGCAATGTTAACGCCGTGCTGACCCAGAGCGGGACCAACAGGGGGAGAAGCAGTTGCCTTTGCGGCGTTGATCTGAAGCTTAATAATGCCAGTGACTTTCTGTGCCATAATAAGCACCTCCTGAAAAAAATGTGGTAATATGCGCTTCGCGCATTTCTTGCGGGGTTTTACCCCTCCCACGTTCCGGCCGGACAAACCGACCCGATGCGTTTACTGGGAAATAACTTCAACCTGATCGAGTTCAAACTCGACGGTGGTTTCCCGGCCGAACATAGACACGATTACGTTGACCGAGTTGTTTTCGACCTCGATGCTCTCCACTGTACCGGTGAAAGAACTCAGAGGACCATCCATGATACGCACGGTATCGCCCACAGCGTAGTTGACGATGATCTCCTTTTTCTCCACGCCCATGGCGTAGACTTCTTCTTCGGTGAGGGGAGTGGGGTCGTTGCTGGAAGAACCCACGAAACCGGTTACTCCGCGGATGTTTCTGATAACGTGCCAGGTGTCATCACTGTATACCATCTTGACCAGCACATAGCCCGGGTAAACCTTACGATCGAAGGTTTTGCTCACACCGGACTCGGTGATTTCGGTTACAGTCTCCAAAGGGATGGAAACAGCAAGAATCTGATCCTGCAGCTGGCGGGATTCAACGGTTTTCTCAATCGTTGCCTTTACAGTGTTTTCATAACCGGAATAGGTATGCACCACATACCATTTTGCAGTTTCTGCCATGACTTGTACCTTAGTGGAATGCGCCGATCAGGGCATCAATACCAACTTGAGCAACAAAGTCGAACAGCCAAATGAAGATACCGACGGCGATAACGCAGCCTACAACAATGGCTGTATTCTTCAGAACCTGCTTGGGGGTGGGCCAAACAACCTTCTTCAGCTCACTGCGGAGCTCACGGAAATACTTGCAGACCTTGCCCCAGGTTCTCTTGAACCAGTTTTCCTTTTTCACTTCAGCCATGTTGGGGCCTCCTTACTTAGTCTCTGTGTGAGTGGTGTGCTTCTTGCAGAATCTGCAATACTTCTTCATTTCGAGACGGTCAGGATCGTTCTTCTTGTTCTTCATGGAGTTGTAGTTTCTCTGCTTGCACTCAGAACATCTCAAAGTGACTTTAACGCGCATATCGGCACCTCCTTAAATATTGCCTCCCTGTATCACTCCGGCTAGAAAAATTTAGAATGGTCAACTACAAATAACCGTTCCGAAGCTGAAAAAGGCGCACAAAGAAAAAGCCCTTTTTCACAGGTAGAGTCATTCTAACACACGGGGGAGGTAAAGTCAATCATTATTTCGGGAAAATTTGCGAATTCTGCCTTGTTTTTTGGGGACTTATCCGATACAATTATTTCAAATGAAAATGGAGGATGATACTGTGAAGGTTATGGGAATTGATTATGGCGATGCGCGGACAGGCGTGGCTATTTCAGATTTACTCTGCACCATTGTCGGCACAACAGCGGTGGTACCCAGCAGAAATACGGAGAAGGCGGTTGCGGATATCGTTCGCATGGCAAAGGAAAACCAAGTAGGGGAGATTGTTGTGGGTCTTCCTAAGAATATGGATGGAACAGAGGGGCCGCGTGCTCAGCTGTGCAGAGAATTTGCCCAGATCCTCCGGGATGCCACGGGACTGCCTGTTGCGATGTGGGACGAACGCCGTACCACTGTTGAGGCACACAATATTCTTTCTGCCCACAATTATCATGGCAAAAAACGGAAAGAAACAGTGGACGCAGTTGCAGCATCACTGATTTTGGAAGGATATCTGGCATATCGGAAATAATTGCTGCCGAATAAAGAAAGAGTGCCGATATTTCGAGAGACATAATTATAGTATGGAAGGGAATAAGCAATGAAAGAGATTGTTTTAGGGACGACCGGCAAGAAAGTGCCTGCTGTGGTTGTTGGCTGCATGCGCTTGGCAGGGAAGAGCTGCGTTGAGATGCAGCGGTTTCTGCATACAGCGCTGGAACACGGAGCTTTCTTTTTTGACCATGCGGACATTTATGGCGGCGGTCAGAGTGAAGCGATTTTTGGCGAGGCAATGGCGAAGGACTCGTTCATAAAACGGGAGGAGCTTTTCCTGCAATCCAAATGCGGCATTCGCAAGGGATTCTATGATTTTTCCAAAGAGCATATCATTGCTTCGGTAGATGGAATTTTGAACCGACTGCAGACGGATTATCTGGACGCGTTGCTGCTGCATCGCCCGGATGCGCTGGTGGAGCCGGAGGAAGTGGCAGAGGCTTTTGAGGAATTGTTCCAAAAAGGAAAGGTACGGCATTTTGGCGTATCCAACCACAAACCGATGCAGATTGAATTGCTGAAGAAATATGTAGAGCAGCCTCTTATCATCAACCAGCTGCAGTTCAGTATCCCGGTTTCCAACATGGTCGCAAGCGGACTGGAGGTCAATATGACTTCGGATGGCGCTGCGGACCGGGATGGCAGCGTGTTGGATTATTCCAGATTGCATGATATGACCATTCAGACTTGGTCTCCGTTCCAGATGCCAAACTGGCAGGGGTGCTTTATTGACAGCGAGAAGTATCCGGGCTTGAACAAGGAACTGTGCCTTTTAGGGGAAAAATACCGGGTCAGTCCAACCACGATAGCCGCTGCTTGGATTTTGCGGCATCCGGCAGAAATGCAGGTAATTGCAGGAACGGCAAATGAGGAACGCCTGGTGGAGATTATTGCGGCAGGAAAGATATCCCTTTCCAGAGAGGAATGGTATCGGCTGTACCTGGCGGCCGGACATATTTTGCCCTGAAAAGCGGGATCGCGACTGTATACCATCACACCATATTATATCTTCATACTTGATTGTATTGGAACAGCAGAGTGACTTGCTTGAGTGTCACTCTGCTGTTTGTTTTTTGTATCGAAGTTCCCGCCATGCTGTGAGCAGCAGGAGAATACCAAACAGTTTCCTGAGGATTTCCACATTCCAGGAGCTGCTGAGAATCGTGAAAAATGCTGCGCAGGCGCTCCCTGCCAGTGCGGCGGGGAGCACCTTTCTGATTGGGAACTTTTTGCGAATGAGATGAGTAATTGTTGAAATCAATGCTGGAGGCAGGAAAAACAGAAGGTTGATATATTTGGCGGAGGAATAATCTGCTTGAACGATCAATGTAAGCCATATAATCAGCAGACTGCCGCCGCCAACGCCCAAGCCGGACAGCAGCCCCAGAATTGCACTGACGCATACGGTCATGAAAAAAGACATCTGAACCCACTCCATAATAAAATGCAGCCGAAGAATCTGTGAAGCCATACCAGGGGAATTCGATTGGTTAATACGACGGAAAAAAATCCACCGATTGCGCCGCCTATCAAATATGGCACCGTTTCGCGAAAGGGGACGGAAGTGAATCTGTTTTGCAGCAAAAAGGAGCAAAAGCAGATGGGAAGCATAATACCCACAGAACAAGGAAATACGATTTCTTTATCTTCCTTGCAGAGGAAGGTCAAGAGTGGGACGAGAACCAAACCGCCACCAGAGCCCAGGATTCCGGTAACAGAGCCTGCGGCCAATCCGGCAAGGATATACCGTGTGATGATATGCAATTGGATCACCTCTATCTAATAGGGTGCCACAGAATGAACGGCATATTCAATCCGACAGAGGAATGCTGCGGCGTTGCATGGAATATAGATGGAAGGAAAGGAGTGGGATGCAATGGTTGTAAATAGGAAGCCCACAGGAACAGGGAAATCCATGCCGGCAGGACTGGCCATGGGGTGGAGTGTATCGATGGTAATTACTGTTGTTGTGTGCGGAGTGATCACGTGGCTGATTCTGAGCGGGAAAGCGGGATGGGAAGTGATGGGTTACGGGGCAATCGTAATTCTTCTTGTGGCATCCTATGCAGGAGCAACGGTGTCTTGCAAAATGATCATGCATCGGAAGCTACTGGTATGCATTCTTTCCGGTGTGATATTCCTTTTCTCGTTGACGTTAATTACGGTGCTGCTGTTTGGCGGACAACTGGATTCGATTTGGATTACGGCACTTTTGACTGCCGGGGGGACGGCAACAGCTGCACTTGTTCATTGCGCTGAAAAAAAGGGAGGCGCCAGACGCAGGAGAAAGAGATGATTGTGAATATGTACAAAAAACAAGTATGGGTAAGAAACGCTTACCCGTAAATATAAAAATGAAGGACAAAATTCAAAAACTATATTTAGTGATATATGCAGCATAAAAACGCTAGATATAGTCTTTATGATTGAAAAAGATAAAAACAAATGTTCTTAAATTGACTGCGTTAACATAACAATGTTAACATAAAACTTGTCATAATCCACAAATCTATCCGTTTTTTTACAAAAAGCTTGAATTTTTGTAAAAAATGGAGTATAGTATGTCTGTATCAAAAAACAGCGTATAAAATTGTCTGTTGTATATACATCTGCAATTTGATTTTGCTGTGCGCTGTTGCCGGGCGTTTCATATCTTATGGCCTGCGATTGATTTCGTTTTTTCTGTGTTTTTAATTCCGGTCAAATCGTTTCTGTTCCTTTTCTTTTGATGCGCTGTAGTGCATTATACAGTGTCGATCTTTTGCGGTTTTCTGCACCGGTTTTCTCTTTTTTCTGACTTGCATTTTCCGGCTAATAGCTGTTCTTATTTTTTGGAAACCAACTCCTAAGGACGTGACTTTCTCTTGCTTTTATCCGGAGAATTACATGATTTGCCCATTGGCAGATTGATAGATTTCCAAGAAAGAGTAGAGGTTAACTGGTTCATGCTCGACTTGATTTGTTCTTATGAGAATTATCTTGTAAAAGAAAAGCAAGCGTCCGGCAATACCATCTCCTCCTATATGCGTGATATTCGCCAATTCATCGACTGGCTGCGCCAAAAGGAAGGAGAAGATATTTTGGATGCAACCAATTCGGATGTTTGTGATTACCTTTCCTTCATGCAGTCCCAGGGAAAATCCGGTGCTACAGCCTCCAGGTCGTTGGCAAGTCTGAAGAATTTCTTTTCTTATGCGGTTTCCAATGGTTTCCTGGACCATTCGCCTGTTTCGGATGAAATTCATGTGGAACGCGGAGAAAAGAAACTTCCCCAGATACTCACCGGCAAGGAAGTGGAGTTGCTGCTGGCTCAGCCGGTTTGCTCTGATGCAAAGGGCTATCGGGACAAAGCGATGCTGGAAATTATGTATGCCACCGGCATGCGCGTGTCAGAACTGATTGAATTGAATGTGGAAGACATCAATCTGGATCTGGGCGTCGTGAGATGCGGTGGTGAAAAGAAGAGCAGAGTGATTCCTCTGTATCCAGCGGCACTTCGTGCGGTTACAGATTACATCCACGAGGCGAGACCTGTTCTGATTGTGGATCCCAACGAAGCATCTTTGTTTGTAAACGTCAGTGGAACACGGATGAGTCGCCAGGGATTTTGGAAGATTTTGAAATTCTATCAGACGAAGGCCGGAATTGAGAAAGAGATTACTCCCCACACCCTGCGCCATAGCTTTGCGGTTCATTTGCTGGAAAACGGTGCGGATTTGGGTTCCCTCCAGGAACTGATGGGACACAGTGATATTTCCTCCACGCAGATGTACACCCACATGATCAACCAGAAGATAAAAACCGTGTATCAAAAATGTCATCCCAAAGCGTAAACAGCCTGTCACCCCCAAAAGGATGATAGGCTGTTTTATGCTGAATAAATGGCACCGAACCTCCCAAAAGTGGGATTCGGTGCCATTTCATATTTGGTGAAAAGACCTTTGCATTCTTCGGTCAAAAATATAGGATGATCAGCATGACTGCCAGGTACAGAGCAACCAAGGAAAGAAGCAGTTTATCGTGGAGCAGAACTTCTACGGGATCTCCGTCAGAATCGCCTTCGATATCCAGGCTGTATTTCATTGTAATCAGCAGAACGATGGGAACAGTAAAGATCAAATGATTGTTATTATAGAAGGATGTTGTATTTTCATCGATGCTCCATAATGCGTAAAAAACATTTGCCAGAGTCAGGCACATCCCCATATTCATATCCAGGAACTTGAGAGGGTATGCTTTCAGTACCGGCCTGGTCTCACCGTCTCCAGCCTGTCTCAATTCGTTTCTGCGCTTACCCAAGGCAAAATAAAAAGCAAAAGCCATCACAGTCAGATAGAGCCAGTTGGAAATGGTGATTTCTGTTACGATTGCTCCGTACATAATCCGAATCAGGAAACCTGCAACAAGGATCGTCACATCAACAATGGGGACATTTTTCAGGCCGAAGCTGTAGGCGAGGTTCAAAATCAGGTAAAGCATAAGCAGGAGAGAGGAAGTCATGTGGAATGCCAGGCCATTACATATTGCGGCAACGATCAGAAGGACGGCAGTTAACACCCAGGCGTTTGCTACAGAGACAGTCCCGGCCGCGATGGGGCGCTTACATTTGGTGGCATGCTTGCGGTCCTTCTCTCTGTCACAGATATCGTTGATGATATAAACGACAGAAGAGACCATGCAGAAGGCAACAAAAGCTTCGATTCCGGCGGCCATTTTTTCAAAATTGAAAAGGTGACCGCTGCACGCTAATGCCGCGAAAACAAGGAAATTCTTGATGTAGTGATGGACACGCATCAGTTTCAGGTAATTTTTCATGCTGTGTCTCCTTATGCCGGAAAATAGCTGATTGCAAAATGAACCATTTCCTTAATGGACGAAATGTTGATGATTGCCAATGCGACAGCGGCACAGATGCTGAGTGCCGGAAGGATAAATCGGGTATTCAGTTTGCTTTCCAGCTTCTCAACCAACTGGAACAGAAGCACAAGAAATGCCCAGCCAAAATACAGGGTATACAGAACAAGGCCATTTTCTGTTGTACCCCAGCCAAAAAGCAGGAGGATTACGGCGGAAAAGCCAACCCATCCAATGGCAACCAAGCTGCTTTTTTTGTCCCGATTCCAAATTGCGCTGACCACGGCCAGCAGCAAAATGACAACACCAATGAAATTGATGCCTGTTGGTTCATTTAACTGCCAGGAAATATGTCCCCATGCTGTTGGGTCCACGCCTGCGTTCGGGGCGGCGATGCAATCACGGATGAATTCCGTATACTGAAAGACCTTGTCCATCAGAGTTATCTCATAGCCGGAGAGGTATGAATAGAGGGATATTTTTTGTGTCAGATTGAAAATAACATCGAAGCGACAAAATACCAGCATCAGAGCAACGAATCCCACCCCGTAGCGCACCATCTCCATGAACCATTCCCGGAAACATTTCACGGGAGGTTTCCCGGGCATTAACGGCAAAAGAACCATACTGGTGATCAAAGTGCCCCCGGCTCCGTAAAATGCCATTCGGTTTGGCTGATCTTCCAGAATCAGATACATGCAAAAAGCTACCCAGAAATAAGCGACAATATATTGTTCCATCATGAGGGAGAACAGCATGTGCGGGTAAGTAAGAGAGGCCAGCAGCATAAAACAAATCCGTTTTATCGAGTCCAGCTTCATCATTTTGGCCAGCATAAAGTGGGCAGCGAAGAGCATGACAATTTGCACGCTGTTCATCAGGATGGCCAGTCCGGTGGCATCCGCTCCAATCAGTTTTCCGATGAGATAGGGGATGCCAATGAACGGTGCAGCAAACACAGCGAACAAGGGCTGACGAAGATCGTTTTCCGGATTGGTCAGTGACAAATAAGCATTTTCTTTTACCAAGAGTGGAGAATCTCCGGTATATATGGCACCGCAAACGATACCGACGGTAAATTCGGTTTCATAAAAGGCTTCCGTCTGCATGAAAACTGCGGTCATCATTCCCAGGGCAAGCACGATCAGCAGGCCATATGCAATCCATTCCGTTGTAGTAACGCCGCCAAAGAACCCGGACGCAGAAACGATTTTTAGCATTTTTTCCCAAAACAACAGCACGAAGAAATACACAAAGAAAACTGCATCCACCGCGGCAAGTATGCTCCCGATTTTTGACAAATCAAGCAGCATTGGATATTGGGCCAGCAGTGCCTGAGACTTGGGGGAGAGAAGCAAGGCTTCAATAAACGCATCTAGTTCGCCCCAACAGATACCGGCTGCCGTCAGAATGGACACCACCTGGAGCCAGATTGTTTTTTTCTTACCATATGCCCAGATGGATGGAATCTGGGAAGAAATGATGATCGCCGCGATAAACGCAATCGGTATTCCAAGAAAATATCCCAGATTCAGTCTGACGTTGATGAAGAAAAAACCCATTGCGGAAAGGGGAAAATACCAATTCTTTTTAAGATTCGCAATGATCGCAGACTTTCGCCGCTCCGGGAGCTTTGCCATCAACAAGCTGCTAATTTTCATGACATTTCCTCAAACCTTTTTTCGTATTGATGTAAAATCAGGTATTTCACCCTTTTTCTAACTTATTATAACACATCAGCCATTGGCAGTCCAGCCAAAAAATTTTGGGGGATCCATGCAATGAACGCTGGTCTTTTACGCCTATACAAGTGAACCCCTTTGTTATAGAATAGAAAAATTACTGGAGGTGATTCCTTGGAGGATCAGGGTATCATAGCATTGTTTTTTGACCGGTCAGAACAGGCCATCGAGGAAACAGACAAGAAGTACGGCGGGTACTGCTACAGTATCGCTTACAACATTCTCTCCAACCGGGAGGATTCGGAGGAAAGCGTCAGCGATACATATTTGTCGGCGTGGAATACGATTCCGCCCCGACGTCCCAACTTTCTGAGCGCTTTTCTTGCCAAAATGACCCGGCACATTTCCATTGACCGCTGGCGCAAGCGCAGCGCAAAAAAGCGAGGCGGAGGGGAGATCATTCTGGCCCTGGAAGAACTGGAAGACTGCGTGGACAGCAGCAGTGCGGAAACGGAATATGAGAAAAAAGAATTATCAAGGGTTCTCAATCAATTTTTATCCTCTCTTCCGGAGACAGAGCGGAATGTGTTCCTGTGTCGGTACTGGTATCTGGATTCCATCCAGACCATTTCCGAGGTTTCCGGTTTCAGTCAGAGCAAGGTGACTTCCATGCTCCAGCGGCTTCGTGGGAAACTGCGAAAGAAGCTCAGCGAGGAGGGATATGTATGAAAGCAATGGATTTGCTGGTTGGCTTTGGAAGCGTAAAGGATTCTTATGTGATCGGAGCGGAAGAATTCCGTCAGGGGAAGCAGAAAGCGCAGATCAAACGGCTATCCACATGGAAAGCATGGCTGATCGCCGCTGTGATTGCGCTGATGCTGCTTTTCGTAGGCTGCGCGGTGGTGTATGTTCTCAGACTACAGGACATGAGGGTTGGTGAGAAAACCATCACACAGGAAGCGTGGTATGGCCCAGCGGGAGAGTATGTGCCGCCCACAGAGTGGGTCAGTACTCAGCTGTCCCTGCAAGGGTATAACAGCAGTCCAGAGCAGTTAGCTCTGCGGGAGTGGTTGGATTTTCAAGCGCAGTATGACACGGATTATACTTTGCTGAATGAAAACAATCACAATGAATCCGGTGTCCAAGATCAATACTATATCACCTATGACTGTTACACCTTTGAAATGATGGACAAGCTCAACGAAATCCTGGATAAGTATAACCTGAAGCCTTTGGGTGCTTGGATCTTTTTTCAGAGATGGGAAACACCTCTTTTCTATGAAGCATTGCAGCTTGACAGCCTGTGCTGCCCGGATGCGGATGTAGAGAGAATGGCTGGCTACTTTTCCCCGGAGGGCTCCTTCCACACAGAATTCTCGCAAACATTGGAGGGGGAGCGGGAGGATCGGATCGTAACCTATACCTACGCAAAAAATCAGTATTTTTATCCTTACTATTTCTCAATAGGAAATATTGAGCTTTGGGAGCAGTGGCATTACACCACCGCAGACGGAACGGATGTTCTGCTTGCCACTTATGAGAATGCCCTTATTATTATCTGTAACTGCGGGAATGGATTCATCCACATATCCACAGAAAACAATATGCCAAATTCCCCTTACGAGAATACTGCTGAGCCAATGACCCGGCAGGAGGCGGAGGAAATTGCGGATTCCTTCAACTATTCCATTCACCCACAGCCCTGCACACCCGCCGAAGTGGAGGCGATGCGCGGGGACTATCCGATGCCGGAAAAACAGACAAGTCCCTATATTGGTTTCAGAATCACACTAGATGGGAGATGGTTCCCACGAGAGGAAATCGCCGACACCTTTGAACACTATATCGACTTTCTTTTAGCTAACTCCCCGAATGCGGAGGAATTGGAGTATTGCATTGTGGATTTAGACAGCGACGGTGAACAGGAAATCATTGTTAGCCGGCATGATACTGGAAGAATCTCACAGATTATCAAAATGGACTACGCTGATCCGGATTCCGAAAAGAAAGAAGTATCTTACCGCTATCTCAACGGATATATCTATGACGGTCCGGTACTTGAAAGCATTGACGAACTGGAATACGATGACTGTACTCTGATAAACCACTTTTACAGAGATTGTAGCGGCAATCTGATCGAGTATCTTCGGTATAATACGGCAACAAAGATGTGGGAAAGAGAAACTTCGCCGGAAAACCCTGATATCGAAATGTGGGTGCCAATTACAGGATCGGAAGCTAAGGCTATTCAGAATGTGTACACGCCAATTTCATTTGATATGAAACCACTCAGCCAGTTTTCGATGAATAAATGCTTCGATTAAGACTTCCTTAATTTATGACGCCTTACCTCGAATTCTGATGGATGATGTGATATAATAAAGAATAAGCTGAGAAAGGGAAGTGGTTTATCCATGAAAAAGAAATCTGTGCTGGCCGTTATTGCTTTGCTTGTGGCAGTGGTGCTGTGTGCCTGTACGCCGCAATCCGGGCCAATGGATACGGTGGAAGCAACAGGCCAGACGACGGCGATCTTGGAAAGTACCGTTGAGACGGAAATACCCCAGACTTCTGCCGATACGGTTCAGAATGAATTTCAGTGGCAGGATACGCCGACACACAACGCGTTCCGCAGAACATTGAAAACCATCCATGATAATCTGTATTTTCCGAATCTGGAGAATCCCGTTCAAATTGATTTGTGGGAACCGGGGACAATTGAGGATGAAATGTTTGCGGTTCTGGATGTGGACGGAGACGGGGAAGAGGAATTGCTGGTCAGAATTTCCAACACCTACGTGGCCGCATCGTGCGTGGTGATCTATGGATATCATCAAAGCCTGGACGATGTGCAGAAGGAAGCCTACACCGGATTTTTAGCGAAATTCTATCCTGGAATGATTCGGGTTGATGCCTCTCACAATCACGGTCACGCGGGGGACGTTCTCTGGCCCTACAGCATATTGACTTATGATGAGCAGAAGGATGCCTATCAGGATGCGTTCTATGTGGACGCCTGGAGTAAGGAAATAGCCGATTACGATGCCTATCTGGAAATGGCCTATCCGGAGGATGTCGATACCGACCATGAAGGTTTTGTATACCTGATTACGGAGAATGGCCAGCAGCGAATCATCAATCGGCAGGATTACGAAGCGTGGGAGGCGGAAATGTTTGCCCAGAAGGAACCGCTGACCATTCCCTGGCAGAAGATGACCGCAGAAAATATTGGTTTGGAATAAACTCAAAAAACAGCCGCTGCCTTCTGGCAGCGGCTGAAGTGATATGAAGCTGAAGTGATATGAAAAGGGGAGAGAAGGTTCAGATTCCGGTCATGGCGGCCAGCACATCCACTTCCATCTGCTGAATACCCTTCTTCATGGCCAGGCCTTCATCGATGTCCACATCGGAGAAGGAGCCATCGTGGGTGCAGATGATGCGGTTGGTTTTTCCGGCCAACAGCAGCTCCACAGCCAAGTAACCCATCTTGGTAGCATTGACACGATCACGACCGGTGGGGGTGCCGCCACGCTGAATATGGCCAAGAACGGTCACGCGAGGATCGAGATCGATGGCTTCTTTAATCTTTGCGGCGATGTCGGAGGCGGAACCCGCGCCTTCTGCCACCACGATCATGTAGTGAGTAAAACCGTTGAAACGAGCCTGGCGAATCTTCTCAATCACGTCACGTTCAAAATCGATGGGCTCTTCGGGAACCAAAACGGCAGTGGCGCCGCAGGCCAGGCCTACGTACATGGCCAGGTAACCGGCATTGCGGCCCATGACCTCAACGACAGAGCAACGCTCATGAGACTGCATGGTATCCCGGAGCTTATCAATACACTCAATGGCTGTGTTGGCAGCAGTATCGAAACCGATGCAGTAATTGGTGCAGCTAATGTCGTTATCAATGGTTCCGGGGATACCGATCACATTGATGCCGTATTTGCTAAGCGCTTTGGCACCGCGGAAGGTACCGTCACCGCCGATGGCAATGATGCTGTCTAAGCCAAGGAATTTGCAGGTGGAAACAGCCTTGCGCTGGCCTTCTTCGGTCATAAACTCCTTGCTGCGGGCAGTGTAGAGGATCGTACCACCGCGATTGATGGTGTGTGCGACGCTCTTTTCATCCAGACGGATAATATCGCCTGAGATCAGACCATTCCAGCCTCGGCGGATACCATAGCATTCAATTCCGTGGTAAATCGCGGTTCGGACAACTGCGCGGACACAGGGATTCATTCCGGGCGCGTCTCCGCCGCTGGTAAGTACACCAATTCTTTTAACACCCATGATGTTTACCTCCTGAGTTTTTATTTCAGATAGTTATATTTTACAGTTTGCGACACTAAAAGTAAAGAAAAATTTTTGAAACTCAACAAGGAAAAAACATATTTCTCTTTTCAATTTGGAATTGATGATGGGAATTATTTCATCATTTTTGAGTGAGAACAGGCAAGGCGGGCGCTGAATCAAAGCAGCCCCAGCATCACGCTGATCTATGCCATGGCTGACCAGCAGCTTGCTGCCAAAAACAGGCGGCGTCGTAGCCGTTCCGGTCGAAAAATCTGTTGACATGTAGGGCGGCTATGTGATAGGATGGATGAGCACAATCTGAGGAAAGGAGGAAGGGTCACGAAAGGCCAACGACACAACAACCAGTATTTTGTTGAGTTCAGTGGGGAGCCACCACTGATATTTTTTGCGAGCCGCTGAACGCAACAAAATAAAAATTTTGTTGCGTTCGGAGCACACTTGTGCTATAATATCATTGAAATCAATGAATCACTCTTGGGCACGCGGATTATGATGCTTCTGGCGGATCCAGGTTTCTTTATCACATCTGTAATACACGAACTGCTCATCGCTGTGGGTTTCCTGAAATCCGACCTTTTCCAAAACGTGCTGGCTGCGTCTGTTTTTGTGAATGACATCTGCAAATACTGTCTGAAGGCCTAATGTGTAAAATGCGTAATCCAGTGCCAGAAATTCTGCACGGGTTCCGTAGCCGTGGTTCTTAAAGACGTCATTCTTCATGTGTATGCTAAGGGTTCCTTTTTCTGCGTCAAGGTCTTTCAAAATGATCTCACCGATGGGTTCCTGCCCCAGCATGATCGCCAGATGAATTCGGTTCAGTTTCTTCTGCCGTTCCCATCGGGCATCCACATCTGCTTCACAATATATATACTTTGAAAAGCAATTCATGTCCGAACATATGTCCGGGTCATTTGTGAAGTCCTGAAAAAGCCGACGATGCAGTTTCTTCGTCATTTTACACAAATATATGTTCATAATACTATATTCCTTTCACAGGAGGATTTCTATGCAGCGCTATCATGATTGCCCGCAGATTTTGCGGGAGTTTTTGATCTATCATGAAACCATCAAGGGGCAGTCTCCTTTGACGATTTCGGAATACTATTTGGATTTGAGGATGTTTCTGCGATTCATCAAGCTGATGCGCAACGATATGCCAATCAATACAGATTTGGAAACAATCAATATAAAAGATGTGGATTTGAATTTTATCCGCGGCATTGATACCAGTGAAATATTTGATTTTCTCTCCTATTTGGCCAATGACCGTGCCATCAATCCGGAAAATCCAGCGCCCGATTATGGGATTTCGGCTTCTGCCAGGGCTCGTAAACTGTCTGCCATCAAATCCTTTTATAAATATTTAACAGTGCGTACCAAGCAGCTCACTGAGAATCCGGTTGCGGATTTGGAATATCCCAAGCTACGGAAGAGCCTGCCAAAATATCTGACCATGGAGCAGTCTGCTGCCCTGCTTCAGGCAGTTTCCGGGCCAAACGAAAAGCGGGATTATGCGATTCTGATGTTATTTCTGAATTGTGGAATCCGGCGCAGTGAATTGGTTGGGTTGAATTTAACAGATGTATACGAAGATCGCATTCGAGTAGTCGGCAAAGGAAACAAAGAACGGTTTGTCTATTTTGGTTCTGCCTGTCGAAAAGCGATTGACGCCTACATCCCCATTCGGAACAAACAGGTCCTGACGGACAACAAAGCGCTTTTTGGCTCCCGGGACAACAATCGGATCAGCGTTACAGCGGTTCATCGTCTGGTGAAGAAAGCACTGATGCAGGCAGGATTGGATTCTACCCAGTTTTCGGCTCATAAACTTCGTCACACAGCGGCAACCATGATGCTCTCCGGAGGCGTTGATGTGAAGACGGTTCAAGAGGTTCTGGGCCACGAAAACCTGAATACGACTCAGATCTATACCCATATTGAGAATACGGAACTGAAAATTGCGGCAGAGGCGAATCCGCTTTCAAAGTTAGATTTTTCTGATAAAGGCGATAACAACGAATGAGTTGATGGAACATACAGCCAGATATTTCAATTTTTTAGGTTTGATTTGACTCAAATTGTTTCTGCTTGATTTCTGCAAAAAGTACGTTATAATTAGAGTTGCAACCGACTGTTGACAAAATCTGCATGGATTGAGGCGATATAATGTCCATTGGAGAACGAATTGCTGAGCTTAGAAAAGCAGAAAAACTATCGCAAGGGCAGCTTGCGTCTCTCCTGGATGTTAGCAGACAGGCCGTCAGCAAATGGGAAAATGATCAATCAGCCCCGGACACACTGAAACTGATCCAACTGGCAGATGTACTTAAAACCGATGTGGAATATCTCTCTACCGGAAGAATGATCGAACCCAAAATTGAACATGTAATCGTGAAAGTGCCGGAAATTCGAGAGAAAATCATTGAGAAACCGGTGGTAAAGTATGTTGAAAAAACAGTAGAAAAGCCGGTTGTCCGATATGTGGAAAAACCGGTTGTCCGTACTGTGGAAAAGGTCGTTGAGAAGCCCGTTATTAAGAAAGTGGTTCGATTTCGCTATCTGCGAAATCCTATCGAATATTTCGGATTGGCAATCATTTCGTTCTTGATTGGCGTTTTAATTGGAAAAATTTTGTGACGTGAAAAGAACTCCGAATAAATCATTTGCAGTCTTGCACTGTGTTTGATTTATTCGGAGTCTTTTTTTGCGGTATTCCCCTGCTTACATTGCAGTCTCGATTGCTTCACGGATATTGCGGACCCGGTAAACTGTTATTTCATCCGGAATCTCCAGTTTCTCCGAGCCACCCCTGGGAATGATGCACTTCCTGAATCCGAGTCGAGTGATTTCCGCCAGACGCTGGTTCATATGGGAAACGGCACGGATCTCCCCTGTCATGCCCACTTCCCC
Source organism: Clostridiales bacterium (assembly GCA_022777455.1). The sequence goes on from JALFGI010000027.1 coordinate 61,897, forward strand.
GATGGCAACAAGGTCGTCCGCAATACATTGATCCCGGTAGGAGGATGCCAGCGCAAGCACAATGGGCAAATCCGCAGCCGGTTCATCCAGCCGAAGGCCACCGATTACGTTGATGTAAGCATCAAACAGGCTCATTTTCATCCCGGCGCGTTTTTCCATTACAGCCAGCATCAAAACAGCCCGATTAAAATCAAAACCGTCTGAAGCACGGCGCGGCATATTCATGGTGGTTTTTGCCACAAGCGCTTGTACTTCGGCCAGGACAGGGCGGGTTCCTTCCATCACACATGCAACGCAAGTTCCGCTCGCTCCCTCTGGACGGCCATCCAGCAGCATCTGGGAGGGATTTGGAACTTCTACCAAACCCGCATCTCGCATTTCAAAGACTCCAATCTCATTGGTGGAACCGAATCGATTTTTTACCGCACGAAGAAGCCGATAGGAGGAATTGGGATCTCCCTCAAAATAAAGGACGCAGTCCACCATGTGTTCCAGTACCTTAGGTCCGGCGATATTGCCATCCTTGTTGATATGCCCCACAACAAATACAGTGATTCCACTGGATTTGCTCAGCTGCATCATGGACATGGTGCAGTCCTTTACTTGGGAAACGCTGCCGGGAGAAGAGTCGTTTTCTTCATTGTACATGGTCTGGATGGAATCCACAATCAGGATATCGGGTTTCAGCTCGCTGGCAGCTTCCAAGATGTCGGAGAGTCTTGTTTCAGAGAGAATATACAGCTCTTCCGGCGCGACGCCAAGACGCTCTGCCCGAAGCTTCAGCTGTCGCTCGCTTTCCTCGCCAGAGACGTACAGCACCTTTCGTCCGGCACAAAGACTGCTGCAGATCTGCAGCAGCAGCGTGGATTTGCCGATTCCGGGAGCACCGCTGACAAGCACCAGAGAGCCTGCCACTGCGCCTCCACCTAACACCCGATTCAATTCTCCCATTCCGGTGGAGAAACGGATTTCTCCCTCTGCGGCCACGTCGGACAGCTTCTGAGGACGCCGGCTTTGTCCTACCGGAGCGGATTTCCCTTTCGTGCCGGATACCGTTGGCTTTTCAACGTGCTCCTCAATGGTATTCCAAGCCCCGCAGGCAGGACACCTGCCTTGCCATCTGGGAGTTTCGTTCCCGCAGCTGGTGCAGTAAAAAACAGTCTTTGTTTTGGCCATGTCTTTCGCTCCTGTTTGAGTTTTATTTATTATAGCATTTCTAACCGTCGGATGCAAGAAATCTCGCCAATCCTGTAGAAATGACACAGCAGAGCTTTTTTTGATAATCCGGCGTCCGCAATTTGGCTTCTTCTTGTTGATTGGACAAAAAACCGCATTCAACCAGCACCCCGGTGGCGCCTATTTTATCCAGCAGGTAGATGCCGCTCCCCTGCTTGGCTTTGCGGCTGCTGCCGGGATTCAACGCTGAAACAAGATCATCCTGCAGCTGCTTGGCCAGTTCCTCACTGCCGGGCGTCTTGGCGAAGAAAACCTGCGCCCCACTGTATTTTTCCTCCGGGAAAGTATTCTGGTGGATGCTCAGAAGCAGGGCGTTATTTGTCCTGTTTACGATTCTGACCCGCTGCTTTAAATCGGATACCTTTTTCTGAGAAATCGTTTCTCCTGCTGTATATACAGATGTATCGGTGGATCGAATCATCACTGTGTCATATCCAAGCAGATGTAAAAGGTCATTCACCCGCAGCGCGATTTGCAGATTATAATTACTTTCATTTCTGCCGGAGCAGGAAACTGCGCCGCCGTCCTCCCCACCGTGCCCTGCATCGATCACAATCCGGTGCAGCCGTTCTACAGGAATCATTTCCGAAACGGTTGCTACTGTCTGATTTCCGAGAAATGTTCCGAATAAAAACAGTGAGATTACCATGATGTAAAACAGAAGTACGCTGCCTTGTCCCCTCTTATCTTTCATACGCAACACCTCGATAAATTCTATGCCCCTTCCCTGCCGGAATGAACATTGCCGAAGATTCTGCATAGAATGACCCGGAATGACTTTTTCAGTCATGATGTGAGGAGGTTTCATTATGCAGCAAAAAAAGCGGGAAATTCCCACGGGGATGGGAAAGCTCCCGGCTGTTGCGCCGCTGGCAAATCCCTATGTCCCCTTCCAAATGGATAATCCTGAGCAATACGAAGCCAAACTTGGCCTGGTTCGGGGGACGCTGTATCCCGGGTTGGACCTTCCCTTTATGGGGATGGTAAATAAGAAGCCTCTGCCACAGTCACCCATGGCAGAGCTTCAGGCACTGGGATTTGCGGTTCAGGAGCTGGCGCTTTACCTGGATACCCATCGGGACGATACCGAAGCCTTGGAATTATACCGCCGCTACCAGCAGATGCTCCAGGATAAGAGAATGGAATATGTGCGCAATCATGGCCCCTTAAGCCACCAGGATCAGACAACATCACCGGAATATGCCTGGCTGAATGACCCGTGGCCCTGGGAATACAGCGGCAATCAGGAGGGATGAGTATGTTTTCGTATGAAAAGAAGCTGCAGTACCCGGTAAAAATCAAAAACCCCAATCCGAATCTGGCAAAAATAATTTTAACACAGTATGGCGGTCCGGACGGCGAATTGGGCGCAAGCCTGCGTTACCTCTCCCAACGCTACGCCATGCCCTTTGATGAGTTGAAGGGACTATTAACGGACATCGGCACGGAAGAATTGGGGCATTTGGAAATGATCGGAGCCATTGTTCACCAACTGACCCGGAATTTGAAAGAGAATCAGATGAAAGATCCTGCTTTCGCGCCTTATTTTGTGGACCATACTGTAGGTGTCTATCCCGCCTCTGCCGCCGGGACACCCTGGAGTGCGGCGACCATGCAGGTAAAGGGCGATCCTATCACCGATTTGGTAGAAAATATGGCGGCAGAACAGAAAGCCAGAACCACCTATGACAACATTCTGCGAATCAGTGACGACCCGGATGTGAACGATGTCATCAAATTCCTCCGGGAACGGGAAGTTGTCCATTTCCAACGTTTCGGCGAAGCGGTTCAACTTCTCCGGGATAAACTGAACCAGAAGAATGTGTACTATATGAATCCGGCCGTTGATATATAACCGGAAAAGTAGTATAAATCCGAAATACATCCAAAAGAAAACAGAAGAACTATTGTTTTGCTCCACTGAAAAAGAGTTCTGTAATAAATGCTGGGGTCAGGCGGTAAACCTGACCCCATTGTCATGTAAGGTTGCACTTTAGATTTTAGCAGCAGGAACAGCAAAGTGGGGAATTTCAATCCTTCCATTTTTCGATAAGACTACGGATCTGGGAGGACAGTTTGGCATTTTCCTTGTTGGTTCTGCCTTTGCGGTTCTTGGCCAGTGCCAGCAATTCTTCCGCCGCCGCCAATAGATCGGCGTATACTGTCCGTGCACGGGCATTCCCCTTGGCGATTTGCTCACGACTGATGAGTTTTGATTCGGTGTATACCGTCATCCGGTCTGTAAGGAGATCGTATTCGGTGCCGCTGTACGGCGCTTCGGCATGATATCCCATACCGGTGAGGAGCTCCTGGAACGCTTTACAGGCTTCATCGTCCCCATGATTTACATAAACCGTCCTTGGCTTTTCTTTAAATCCCTGCAGCCAGTTTACCAGACCGTCCCGGTCGGCATGACCAGAGGTTCCGTGCAGCGACGCAATCTCCGCGTGCACAGCGATATCCTCGCCGAAGAGCCGCACCGTCTTCACACCGTCCTGCAGTCGCCGCCCCAGAGAATTCTCCGCCTGATAACCCACAAAGAGGATCAGATTCTCCTGACGCCACAGATTATGCTTCAGATGATGACGAATCCGGCCCGCTTCGCACATACCGCTGGCAGAAAGAATTACCTTGGGCCGGTGATCCTCGTTGATAAGCTTGGAATCCTCCGGCGTCACCGACAGGCATAGTCCATCAAACCAAATCGGATTGATGCCCTGCCTGACCAGTGCCCTGGTCTGCTCATCCAGGCAGCTCAGGTCGCATTGAAGGAAAACTGCAGTCGCTTCCACTGCCAGAGGTGAATCTACATACACAGGGAATCCTTCGTGGCCGCGCACCAGAGCGTTTTGCTTGATCTCCCGGAGGGCATACAGCATTTCCTGGGTTCTGCCCACGGCAAAGGAGGGAATGATCACGCTGCCCCCCCGATCAAACGCCCGCTGGATACACTCCGCCAACTCCGTTACTACATCCCCCGGGCGATCATGGAGTCGGTTCCCGTAGGTGGATTCAATGACCAGATAGTCCGTATCTTCCACTCTCTGCGGATCGTTGATGATGGGCTGGTTGAGGTTACCCACGTCGCCGGAAAAGACAATTTTTCTCGTTTGATCTTCCTCGGTCAACCACAATTCGATGCACGCAGACCCCAGAAGATGTCCAATGTCCGTGAAGCGCACCACGATTCCTTCTGCCACGCGAAGGATCTCTCCGTACCCGCAGGGTCGAAACTGAGCGATGGCACCCAAGGCATCCTGCAGATCATACACAGGCTTCACCGGTGGTTCACCGGCCCG
>JALFGI010000074.1 GCA_022777455.1 Clostridiales bacterium
ACTTCCCAGCTTTTACCCGCTGGATTTGCTGGTGGGAATTGCCTGTGGCGCAGGGCTTCGGCTTGCGGTTTATCTGAAAAGCAAAAACGCCAAGAAGTACCGGCACAATGTGGAGTATGGTTCTGCCCGTTGGGGTACAGCCAAAGACATTGAGCCGTTCACCGCTCCGAAGTTTGAGGACAACATCATCCTGACGAAAACGGAACGGCTGATGATGTCCAACCGACCGAAGAATCCTGCCAATGCCAGAAACAAAAATGTTTTGATTATCGGAGGTTCAGGTTCAGGAAAAACAAGGTTCTGGCTGAAACCGAATCTTCTCCAGATGCACTCCAGCTATGTGGTTACAGACCCGAAAGGCAGCATTGTCATCGAGTGCGGCAATGCTTTGTTGAAGCATGGCTATAACATCAAGATTTTCAACACCATCAACTTTAGAAAGTCGATGCACTACAATCCATTCGCCTATGCGCGACACGAGGTCGCGTAATTAAACTGTTCGGCTCTGACCGAACCTGTTATTCCATTAGCAGTAGTCTATCGTCACCGAAGCGGCTGGCAACGGTCGTGAGGAAGCATGGCGAGAAAAGGTAGCCCTCCCGAAAGGGTCAAGCCGAAGTCGCGAGGCAGAGGCGAAAAGCTGGAAGCAACGTCTGGCTGGGGAGCTTGGCTTGTGTAGCATGGTGAATGTAAGTAAATCGCTGTTAAACGTCGTTAATGGGAACCAGGCTAAAGTTGCTGATAAGCCTGAACCAAAAGGTGTGCAGTCGGATGTTCCCCTGTATGCTGGGAACACATGGACAAACAGGACTGCCGGCGGATAGGCGGCACCTAACCTACACGGTTGATTACGTGAAACGTGGTAAGCCCGCGCTCTCTCCGATATTCGGAAAGCTGACCGCAAGGAAAGCCGACAGAAACGCGGGTAAGGAACGCTGGAAAAAGCGAACGCCGACCTTGTAATGAGGACGGATAGGGATTGAAACAGTATCCCACGCGAAAGCGGGCTGACTTCCAGCAGGTCTATCTTTACGAGAGAATTTATAGAACTTTTGAAAGGAGGAATCGCAAATGAACAGGAAACTGTGTGCGCCTGCTTACAGGGCACAAAGCTGGGAAACCATTGATTGGAAGAAAGCGGAGGCCTATGTTAAAAAGCTGCAAATGCGTATCGTAAAGGCTCAAAAAGACGGTCATTACAACAAGGTGAAATCCCTGCAATGGCTGTTGACACATTCTTTCTACGCCAAAGCATTGGCAGTGAAGCGTGTGACAAGTAATAAAGGCAAAAATACCGCTGGTGTAGACCATGAATTATGGAAAACGCCAAAAGGCAAATTCGAGGCGATTGATAAACTCAAGCGCCGGGGCTATAAGCCTCAACCTCTCAGACGGGTGTATATCCCGAAGAAAAACGGGAAAATGCGTCCCCTGAGTATCCCAACGATGACAGACCGTGCCATGCAGACATTATATAAGTTTTCACTGGAACCATTGGCAGAAACTCTGGCAGACCCGAACTCCTACGGCTTTAGAATCGGAAGAAGCACACACGATGCTATCGGGCAATGCTTCAACGATTTGTGCAGATCCGGTTCCCCTCAATGGATTTTGGAGGGAGACATTAAGGGTTGCTTTGACCACATCAGCCATAACTGGCTGTTGGAAAACATTCCAATGGATAAAGAGATGCTCGGAAAATGGCTGAAATGCGGCTTTGTGGAGACCAAAAAGCTCTTTCCAACAGAGGAAGGAACCCCACAGGGCGGCACAATCTCGCCAGTCTTGATGAACATGACCTTAGACGGTCTGGAGCGGATTCTAAAAGAGAGATTCCCAATGAGACGGACGGTGGCAGGTAAAACTGTTTACGACCAGATTAACTTCGTGCGATATGCCGACGACTTTATCGTTACCGGGAAAAGCCCGGAGACTCTACGCAATGAGGTTATGCCGCTCATCAAGGACTTTCTGGCGGAGCGCGGTCTGCAACTCTCAGAGGAAAAAACGGTGATCACGCACATCAGCGACGGCTTTGACTTCCTTGGGCAAAATATTCGGAAATACAACGGAAAATTGCTCATCAAGCCATCAAAGAATGCAATAAAATCCTTCCTCAAAAAAGTGCGGACTATCGTCAGGGAGAACAAAACAGCCACACAGGACTTGCTCATTCGCAAGTTAAATCCTGTCATTCGTGGTTGGGTCAACTACCACCGCTATGTAGTTTCGGCGGATATTTTTGGATTGGTTGACCACAGGATTTTCGAGTGCCTATGGAGGTGGGCTTGCCGCAGACACAAACGAAAAGGTAAGAGATGGATTGCTAATAAATACTGGCATCACATTGATAACCGGACGTGGACGTTTGCAACGGAGCCTGCTTTCCGCGGTAAAGACTTCGATGAAAAATACCTCAAACTGGAATACGCGGCAAACACTAAAATCATCCGATTCAGGAAAATCGCCGCCGAAGCCAACCCATTCGATGAGAGATGGACGGGATATTATGAGGAACGTGACGGGGAAAAAATGTTGAACAGTACCAAAGGACGAAAAAAACTCGTTAAAATCTGGAATAGCCAAAAACGATGCTGCCCTGTATGCGGAGAAAGAATTACATCCGAAACAGGATTCAAGACGCATTTTACCACCGAAAACAACAGGAAATGGCCTGCTATTATGGTACATCCCTGGTGTCATCGAAATCTGCATGAGCCAAACTACTTGATCTGAGCCGGGCTTCGTTTTACACGAGGCCTTACGATAGGCTTGAGCCGTATGACGGGAAACTGTCACGTACGGTTCTTAGGGGAGGGGCTGGCAGCAATGCCAGTCTCTTACCCGACATCCATTCAGAAAAAGACATCCTGAAGCTGGTGACGACATTGATTGCCAATACCAAAGGCGACGGGAAAGCCGGTGACGAGTTCTGGACGAAAGCAGAAACCCTTCTGTATTGCGCTCTGATTGGCTATATCCACTATGAAGCACCGGTAGAGGAACAGAACTTCTCCACTCTGATTGAGTTCTTAAACGCAATGGAGGTGCGTGAGGACGATGAGGAGTTCCAGAATCCGGTTGACCTGATGTTTGAAGCTCTGGAAAATAAAAAGCCAAATCATTTTGCGGTTCGTCAGTACAAGAAGTACAAGCTGGCTGCCGGAGATGTATGCTCTAAGTGACTTCTTAATCATGGTTTATGTCATGGTTAGTGAAGCAGTCACTTAGAGCATTTTCATTTCAGGAGGTACAGCCATGAGAAACGAGAAAATCACCCCACTGTACGAACGATTGAGCCGCGATGACGAGTTACAGGGTGAGAGCAATTCCATAAGTCATCAAAAGCAGATGTTAGAGGAGTTTGCCCGTCGGAATAACCTGCCCAATCCCCGGCATTTTACCGATGACGGTGTATCGGGAACCCGTTTTGATCGCCCCGGATTCCTGGCGATGATGGAGGAAGTTGAGGCGGGGCGTGTAGAGGCCATTGTCATCAAGGACATGAGCCGCCTGGGGCGTGACTATCTGAAGGTCGGTCAGGTCATGGAGATTTTACGGCAGCGCGGCGTCCGGCTGATCGCCATTAACGACGGTGTGGACAGCCTGAAAGGCGACGATGATTTTACCCCCTTCCGCAACATTATGAACGAGTTTTACGCCCGCGACACCAGCCGGAAAATCCGCTCCGTGTTCAAGTCCAAAGGTATGAGCGGCAAGCATCTGACCGGCACCGTCATTTATGGCTACCTGTGGGACGAAAAGCGGGAACACTGGCTTGTGGACGAAGAAGCCGCTGAGGTGGTACGCCGTATCTTTTCTCTGACGATGGAGGGCTACGGTCCCTATCAAATCTCCAAGCTGCTGTCCGAAGCAAAGGTTGAAATTCCCGCTGTCCATCTGGCACGCTTTGACGAAGGAGTAAACAGGACGAAGCCAGTCAAAGACCCCTACGGCTGGGGTTCGTCCACCATTGTGAGCATTTTGAAAAAGCGTGAGTATTTAGGTCATACGGTTAATTTCAAGACCCGCAAGCACTTCAAGGACAAGAAAAGCCACTATGTTGACGAAAGCGAATGGACAATTTTCGAGAATACCCATGAGGCCATCATCGACCAGGAAACCTTTGACAATGTGCAGCGCGTCCGGGGAAACGCCAGACGCTACCCGGACGGCTTTGGGGAGGCATATCCCCTGACTGGCCTAATGTACTGCGCCGACTGCGGCGGCAAGATGTATGTTCACCGCACCTATAACGGTAAGCGTGTTCCTCAGTACACTTGCGGCCAGTATGGCAAATACCCTATCGGCTCCCTTTGCCCCACGCAGCACCGCATCAAGGCCGAAGCTGTTCTGACCCTGATTGCCGATATGCTCCGGACCATCGCGGAGTATTCCAGGAATGACCGGGCCGAGTTTATCCGCACTGTCCAGGAAACGCAGGCCGCCCAGCAGACCGCCGACATCTCTAAAAAGCGGAAACGGCTGGCTGCCGCCCAAAAGCGGGCCGGAGAACTGGAACGGCTGATTTGCAAAATCTATGAGGACAACGCCTTGGGCAAGCTGCCGGACGCCCGGTATGAGGCCCTGGACGCACAGTACGCCAAAGAGCAAGACGCCCTCAATGCGGAAATCACAGAGTTGGAAAAAGCCGTTACCGGCTATGAGCAGAGCCGGAAATCTGCGGAGAAGTTTATTGCCCTGATTGACAAGTATGAGAACTTCGACACGCTTACGAATATCATGCTCAACGAGTTTGTCGAGAAAATCCTTGTCCATGAGCGCGCCCGGAAAGGCAGTCAGGACACCACGCAGGAGGTTGAAATCTACTTCAACTTTGTGGGCCGGTATATCCCGCCCGCCTTGCAGCCTGTTCCCCTGACCCCGGAGGAACAGGAAGAACTGCGGAAGAAAGAGGAACGCAAGGACAGGCTTCACCAGAACTACTTACGCCGCAAAGCAAACGGCAAGCAGAAGGAATGGGAAGAACGCTACAACGCAAAGCGCAAAGCGCAACGGGAGGCGGCAAAGGCCGCAATCCGTGCTGAGGACATGGAAAAAGGCATTTTTATCCCCGTCAGTCAGTTACCCAGGCAGGAGCCCCGCAAGGCAACCGTATCGGCCAGCACCGCCGTTTAACAATTACAATGCAAAGGAGGACGAACATGAACGAGTTGACTTACACCCGCTGCGGGGATTACTACATCCCCGACCTGAAACTTTCCGAGCAGCCGGAGGCCCCCATCGGCAAGTATGGCCGTATGCGGCAACGCTACCTGAAGGAACACCGGTCCGGCCTTTACAGCAGCTTGATTTTAAGCGAAAAGCTGTACCCGCACCTGTTGGAGATTGACCGGGCGGCGCATGAACGGATGGACGCTATGCTGCCCCGCATGATGGAGGCGGTGGGCGTCACCGAGGAACTGAAAGCCCGTGACCCCATGCGCTGGGTGGGGCTGATGAATACACTGAAAGCGCAGGTGGAGGAAATTATTCTTACAGAGCTGATTTATCAGTAGTTTTTGCAAGCGGAGGCTGCTACTTGCAGCCTCTGTTTGTTTTACACTTCCGTCATATCTTCTGCCTTGTATTTTTCGAGCTAATGAAATATAATGAAAGAAGTTGTCGGAGGTGTGAACATGGACTACATGACACTCAGAGAGGCAAGTGAAAAATGGGGCGTTTCGTCCCGTCAAATCAATTATTACTGCGTCGAGGGCCGTATTCCCGGCGCTGTGAAGATGGCCGGTGTTTGGCTGCTCCCTAAAGCGGCAGATAAACCGGCGGATAAGCGTCGAAAGCAAAACAAAGGCGGTGAGAAATTGTAAAATGGGCAAGGTGCTATTAGTAGAAGATAATACAAATGCTGTAAAGAAAATTGTGCGTTATATTGACAATATATCTGCCGATCTTGAGGTACATTCTGTTTCCGAGGCCGGAGAAGCCTTGCAATACGCAAAAGCGAACGATGTTTCCCTTTTTATCCTTGATATTCAGTTAGAGGACTATAAAGGAACCAGCTTAGCAAAGCAGCTCCGCGAATTGCCGGAATATAAATATACGCCGATCATTTTTGAAACGGCATTGGCAGGAGAAGAACTTTCAGCTTATCGAGATGTGAAGTGTTACAGTTTTCTTGTAAAGCCATTTGGCGAAGAAGAATTTGTAACGGCATTTCGTGACGCGTTGGGATTGTCTAAACAGATGAGCCAACAAGCAAAAACCATTCAGATTGAGCAAAAGCAATTTATCTTAGAATATGTTACACAGGATATTGCCTATATCGAATCCTTTGGAAAAAAACTTGTGATCCATACCAGTAGCCGTCTGTCCGGCATCAAAGAAGATACGATTTCCGGGTACACTTTGTCTGGTTTATTGGCGTTGCTTGATGATCCAGCATTTGTTCAGTGCCATAAGAGTTATGTCGTGAACAAATCCCATATTGAGAAAATTGACAAATCCGAGCGGAAGATTTTTCTGAAAGGATTTACAGATACAATCCCCATCGGAAATAAATATCAGGCCGAATTATGGGGGTAAACATGAACTTTCTAATGAATCTGATACAGTTAGGATTGGATGTGGGAATACTGGCTCTCTGCTGTGAAGCCGTTTTCCGGCAAAAATCAGAAATAAAGGCAAAAGATTTTTTCATTTTTCCCATTCTTCTTGTTCTTTGTGTTGTACCGAGAGTGGATTTTTCTGTCGGAGCAAATATGACGGCATCTTTCCGCAGTGAAGGCTTTGAAATACTACCAGCAGACAATATTGTTGGATTGCTGTTTTTGATTTTTGCAGTATTGTTGTTGAGCAGTATTTTCTTCGGCTCCAAATCCAGCGGAACGGTTTTCTGCGGCACAATGGCGGCCTTCTCCATTTTCCTGTTCGTCAAATGCCTGTGCGCGGTTCTTTTTGCTGTCTGCGGAGCTACGGATATTTTACTCCTGTTGGGCAGCCGTATAGCGGCGTTGTGCCTTATAGTCGTACTGGAGTTCACGCCACTTTTCGGCTTGATCCATCAGCTCGTCCAAAGAAGCGATTTCACAGTTCTGATCGTATCTGCCAATATCGCTGTCCTTCTCATGGCAGTGCTTTCTATCCTCTCTTTTGATGTGGATAGAATTCTTTCCCATCTGTGGGTGATTATAATTCTGATCCTTGCGGTGTTGCTGCTGGACAGTATATTGCTGTTCCTACATCAGCGTCGGACGCAGGAGCAAAAGCGAATCCACATGATTGAGCAGTATGTGCCTATTGTAGAAGAATTGATCTCACAGGTTAGGGCAAGGCAGCACGAATTTAATAACCGGATGATGGCGATTGAAGCTGCCGTTGCCTCTGCTGATACTTTAGAAGAAGCCCGGAAAGAAGTAGCAGGTCTTACAGGAAGTATTGGAATCAGTCTTAATGATCGGGAACTGCTCTCATGCGACAGCAAAATGATTGCCGGGATGCTGTTTGGAAAAATAAAGCAGGCAGAAGTGGCAAATCTTCACATAGAATTATCCTTACACGGTCTTTTCAAGAAAACCGTCACCCCGGAAACAGAATGGATCGAGGCCATTGGAATTTTATTGGATAATGCAATCGAAGCTTCACCGAAAGGAAGTACAATTTTTTTATCCAGTAAGAAACAGGGCGACTTTCTGGAATTGACAGTTTCCAATCCAGCTCCGCCGCTGTCAAATACTGAATTTATGGCCTTGTTTGGAAAAGGCGTAACAACAAAGGCAAGTCGGGACGGCCACGGATTTGGCCTGTATAATATCCTGCGCATGACGGAACGGTATCATGGGAAAATCCTGACCCGCAATGAATCCATTTTGAATGAAAATTATGTTGTCTTTGGCATACTCATGCCATGAGAAAAGGGTATGAACGAGGGTTTTAAGGGAACGAAATTTATCTTGTTCCCTTAAAACCCTCTCTTGTTTCCGGCCTATTGAAGCGCCCGAAAGAGTTCGATATACTGGGAAAAACAAAGAAAGGGATGAATGAAATATGATAGGCCTTGTGAGAAATGAGTGGAAAAAAGTTTTTCTGCCGGTGCTATTGACAACGGTTCTTCTGGCAATCGCCATGAGTGTGTTGTCCTGTACAATTTACCAAAATTATGTACTGCACTACGATTTAGAGGCATGGGAAGTTGGAACAGAACTGTTTTCTCTGCTTTATCCGCTATTTGTTGTGGTGCCGCTATGCTGGAATTTGTATTATGAGCGCAAAAATAACTTCCTGCTCTATGTCATGCCGCGAGTGAAAATTAAGAAGTACCTGACTGCCAAATGGATTGCATATGCGCTGGGAACTCTTTGTATTATTGTGATTCCCTATATACTATCGGCGGTGTTTGCCATCTATGTGAAACCGCCAGTGGTTCCTTTCGTTGAAAATCCGTTTAGCCATATATTTGAAAACGCATTTATAAAGGCCCCGCTGTTATATGCAGTTGCCCTATCCCTTTGGAGGGGCATAGTCAGCCTTTTTGTAATGACCTTCGGATTTGTCCTCGCTTTATACTGCAAGAACATTTTTGTAATCCTTACCGGACCGTTTATGTATTCCATTTTAGAAAATTTTGTCCTGGCTATTCTCCGCTTGGAGAGGCTGCGACTGGTCGTAGCTTTTGATCCCGCAACAGTCGATCCAAAGGTCGTATCGATCTCCTCTTTCCTCTTTGGCCCGATTGTTTTAAGCATTGTGATTGGCCTGACAGCGTTTCTTCTTTCTAAGAAAAATGCTGTCGTAACCATTTAGGAATCCGTTATGATTACACTTATCAGAAAAAATCTCCGCTTGTGGGGATATGGAAAGTCGCTTGCCCTATTTGCCGGATGTATACTTTTTTCCATCAGCGGGAGGTTAAACGGAGGTATTGCATACGAGCGGCACATCTTGTCGGCGGTATCAGACCATTACTATCTGACCTATTTTGTGCTGCCGATTGTACTGTTAAGCTGCTTTTCCTTTATTGATGACGACGGAGAGCCAGTAATCTTACGGTTTCAAAGTTACCATTCTTATTTTCTGAAAAAATGGATTGGGGTCGGTTTGATTGCAGTCATTCTGACGGCTGTTCAAACTGGGGCAATTCTTCTGTCTGGTATAGGATTACCTTTAGGCAACGAATGGAACCTTGCTGCGGGTGCAACGGAAGCCGAGTTATTTTCCACTCTGGAACAGCTTTTTGCCAGTCCCTTGCAGGCGTTTGTCTGTTTTACCCTCTATCAGCTTATTGGAAGTTGGCTGATATTTGGAATCTGTATGTGGATTGGACATTTCACTGGGAGAAAGTGGACGATTCGAATTGTAATCGTTCTTTATGTCCTCTCGGCTGTGTGGATCAAGCTTCCGGCAATTCAAAATATTCCGCTGACGAGTTTTAATCATTTGCTGATTTTACACCACAATTTGGGCGTGCCCCATCGTTTAGAGATAACTGCCTTTACTTTGCTGCTCATTGTTTTGATAATTGCTATATCTATTCGGTTTGCGTGGCGGGGACAGTTGCCGCATATACAGTTATCCCACCGTGGTATAGCTGGCTACTATTTCCATGCGCTCATGATCCCTCGTAATCTGCTGATTCTTTTAGGTGTTGTGTTGGGAGTTTCGATTTACAAAGGCTTAGGCAATGGCACCGCCCTATCAGGATTGGAATGGATTTATGCCCTGTTTGCAGGACATGGAACCGGATATTTTCAAGTTTTACCTTTTCTTGAACTGCTGATTACCGGCGGTGTGCCCCTTTACCTGCTTGCCGCTTTTGTGGAGCAAACAGTGAACGGGCAATCTATATTTGTTTCTGTGCGCTCGAAGGGCCGCAGGCATTTGATGAAGAGCATTTTATTGGTCAGCATAAAGTTTCTCATGGTATATGCAATCTTTTGGCTTATGGCTGGCCTTATAGGGGCATCCCTATTCAGCACTGGATTAACAATCGTTTCTTTCAGGCTTATGCTCTATGCGGTTTTAATGAAGTGCCTTGATATATTGGTGCAATATCTGATTATGCTCGGCATCTACATTGCCACAAGACAGGTTACAATCGGTTTCCTTGTGTTAGTGGCGGGAAATCTGCTCTGTATCATTCCGGGGAATTGGGTAGCTTATTCGCCCTTTGGCCTTTCCAGCCTGACAAGAATTTCTGTTGTGGAACCGGGAATTGGAATTTCCGCTGTGTCCGCCTTTGGTATAGAGGCCGCTATTTTAACGCTGATGATTGCAGGAATCCTTATGTGGGGCTACAAGAAAATATTGAATTAGGAGGACAAAATATGAGTTCATATATTGAAGTAAGAAATGTATCAAAAAGTTTTAGCGGCAGGGCAATTCTTCAGAATATTTCCCTGTCTGTAGAACAGGGAACAACTGTTGGTTTGGTTGGCGCTAACGGCAGCGGAAAGTCGGTGCTGTTCAAGATTATATGCGGCTTTGAGAAGCCAGATCAGGGCAGCGTATATGTGCGTGGCAGGCAGATTGGCAAAAATGGTCGTGACTTCCCCGCAGACATGGGTGTATTTATCAATTCCCCTGGCTTTATCGGTATTTACAGTGGCTTTCAAAACCTGAAATTCCTTGCGGACATTCAAGGGAAAATTGGAGAGAAAGAAATTCGGCAGACCATGACCAAAGTGGGGCTTGACCCCGATAACAAAGCGAAAGTAGACAATTATTCTCTTGGCATGAAGCAGAAATTAGGGCTTGCACAGGCGATTATGGAAGGGCAAGATATTCTGATTTTGGATGAGCCTTTTAACGCGCTGGACTACAAAACCTATGAGGATGTAAAGACAATCATCCGTATGCTGAAAGCGGAAGGCAAGACCATTTTTCTGACTTCACACCATTTCAAAGACATTGAACAACTATGCGATCAGGTGTACTCGATTGAAGATTGCAGACTAATTCCGATTACGGAGGAAATTGCTTCTCGCTATAGAGAGATGGAATAACCCGTTAAAAGCAATAAGAAAGGTAGCTGCCGGACGGCGGCAAAGAAAAAAAGTCGTCGTCCAGCAGTCCTATCAACACGCCTATAAGAAACGGCGGCTTTGAATTTCAGAGCCGCCGTTTCTTATGCCCTCGACAAAGGAGTGACGCCTATACGCTGACACGGCGGATTTAGGAGGGAGTCGCCATGAAGCACACTGACCGCCGACAAATTCAGACGATATTTGCACTATCGTCAAAAAAGCCCGGCCACCGGACAGGCCCCGTCTGGCAGCCATGTATATGACGCTCCATTAGAACCAACTGCACGGAAAAACCAAACCACTTCGACGGTGAAATAGAACCACCTTGTCGGTTGGCTGTGCCAGTCGGTAATCCAACTCCTATAATGGTAAATGGCGCACGTTTGTGCGACTATCATTTATAGGAGGTCGATAATCATGGTTAATTATCGAGAAATCCTGAGACTGCATAGTCTCAACTACTCACAGCGGGAGATCGCTGCAAGCGTACACAGTTCCCGCAGTACGATTCAGGAGGTATTGAATCTGGCATCAGCACTCAAGATCAGCTGGCCGCTATCTCCAGAAATAACAAATGCCGTCTTGGAATCTCTGCTCTATCCGGAGCGCAAAAACAAGGGAACGGATCGCATGATGCCTGACTTTCCGAAAATCCATCGTGAACTGGCCCGAAAAGGAGTGACTCTTTCCCTGCTCTGGACGGAGTACTCTGCTGAAGCGCAGGCTGCCGGCAAAAAGTTTTATATGTCCACCCAGTTTGGTGATCTTTATCGCGCATGGGCAAGAATCAGCAAAGCGACTATGCGTATCCAGCGCAAGCCCGGCGAGACTCTGGAGGTTGATTGGGCAGGCGCAACGGTTGATATATTTGACCGCGTTACCGGAGAGATTACACCAGCTTATCTGTTTGTCGCTGTATTATCATGCAGCAGTTACACCTATGTGGAGCTCTGTCAGGATATGAAGACAGAAAACTTTATTCAAAGCCATGTGCACGCATATGAGTATTTTGGCGGTGTAACCCGGTTGCTTGTGCCCGACAATCTCCGTGCCGGAGTTACAAAGAACACCCGGTATGAAACTGTAATTCCCCGGGCCTATCATGAAATGGCCGAGCATTATGACACTGCAGTTGTTCCTGCCCGCCCGAAGGCCCCGGATGATAAACCGAATGCGGAAGGGTCAGTTAAGTTTGCGACCACATGGATTCTTGCTGCCATCCGTAACTACCACTTCTTTTCATTTGAAGAAGCAAGAGCTACGGTCGCCGAAAAACTGGAAGAACTCAATAACAAACCTTTCCAGAAACGTGTTGGATGCCGCCGCTCCGCTTATGAAGAAGAAGAAAGGGAATTTATGCATCCGCTTCCGTCTACTCCTTATGAGATGGCGGTATGGAAACCAGCTACGATACAGAATGATTATACGGTTTATGATGGGATCAACCGTTACTCAGTTCCATTTGACCTGATCGGCGAACAGGTCGATATCCGCCTCACCAAAGATACTGTTGAGGTATTCTTCCATGGCAGCCGGGTTGCTTCTCATGTGCGCCGTAAAAAGGCGCAGAGGGATGCGCTCATGATCCCGGAACATATGCCGGAAGCCCACAGGAAATATCTTTCTTATAACAAAGACGCTTTTCTTTCCTGGGCGGAACAGGCCGGTCCATATATCACAAAGACTGTCAGGAGTTTTCTGGAATCCGGAAAAGAACCGGAACAGGGTTATAAGTACTGTGCAAGCCTCATGAAAGCCGCTGACCGTTATAGTCAGGAGCGTGTGGACGCTGCGTGCGAGCGTGTCCTTTCTTTCTCGACAAAACCAGCACTGCGGAGCATCCTCACTGTCCTGAAAAACGGGCAGGACAGGATCCCGTTGAATAAAGTACCGGAACGGACAACCACGCCGGCTACGCGCGTTAAAGGCATTACACGTGGTGCCGATGCCTTCCGGAAGGGAGGTGCTAACGCATGATCGACGTATCTACCAAAGATATCCTCAAAGCAATGCGCTGTACTGCCATGGCTGCAGAATTCGAAAGACAGCTGACGGATCAGGATACCTACGGACAGCTTGGTTTTGAAGAACGCTTCGCCCTGATCGTAGATGCCGAATGGAACCGCCGGCAAGCCAACAAACTTGCAAAAGGAATACACAACGCAAGATTCTCAGAACCAGGAGCATCTATAGAAGGAATAGAATACTATCCCGAACGAAAGCTGGATAAAGCTCAGATGCTGCGGTTCGCTACTTGTAAATATATCGATGACGGCCACCATATCATTCTGAGCGGAGCCAGTGGTGGAGGTAAGACATACCTTGCCTGCGCCCTTGGGAACGCGGCCTGCCGGAAGTTCAAAAAAGTGCAGTATATTCGTATGCCGGAACTTCTGGACGAATTGAATGTTGCCAAAGGAACCGGAACATTCCGCAAAACAATCGACCACTACCGGAAGGTGGACCTGCTTATTCTGGATGAATGGCTGATCCGCCCTCTTGCCCAGCAGGAATCTTATAACATGCTGGAAATCGTGGAAGCACGGGCGAACAGTTCCAAGGGTCTATGATCTTCTGTACCCAGTACGAAACAGATGACTGGTATGGAAGGATTGACCCGGAGTTTGCAGAAGGAAGCCCCATATCCGAAGCAATCATGGATCGGATCATCCACAATGCTTACAACGTCTTTATTGCGGGGAATGTTTCCATGCGCAAGCGTCATGGACTCCGTGCATCCGCCGAAGGGAAGGCAGGTGAAGCATAATGATCGACAGTGATTACAGGGCGTGGGATGAATGCCCAGGTGTTGATAACTGCGAACTCATTCATTCCTTTTTGGAACTGGTCGATTCGATGGTGCGGGATATCCAGCATTTGAAGGCTGAAACAATCCGTGCCAGATACGAACTGAGCCAGAAATACGATCCCGAACACGAATGGATCACGACCGTTGATATCTTGTCGAATCTGGATTCTCCTCATTATGACAGCCTGGCGTATCAGGAATATGTCATGGCTTACTATGATGGCGGTGATCCTATGTCATTTAAGGATTACATTGATTCAATGGTCAACCTTTCCAAAGGGATCGACGATGAAAAGTATTAATTACTGAGATTACTCCCGTCCGTTCTGCTGTATCCGGCATTGCGGATGGGAGGACAAAATAACCTGCCGGACTTGTAAAACACATCTGCCGGATGGTACAGCCATCCGTTATAGTTTCCGGCAAGGTGGTTCAGTTTTTCCGTGCAGTTGGTCTTTTCAGACCGTCATATACAAGCCAGTGCGAAAATTGTCACAATGTAACTGAATACCGTATTTTTTGCGCTCGAATCGCTTCATGCTGTCCGGGCGTTTTTTCATACCTACGGGGCCGGAACATCGGGCCAACATGGCCCGAACCCTGCCCCCGGTGTCGTTCCCCGCCGCCCCGTTCAGATTTTCCCGCAAAAATCTGAACGGAGGAAAGGCCGATGGAAGTCACCATCAATTACAACGGACAAGCTGTGGCCGTGGAGGTCACGCTGGAAGTCTATGAATTTCTTGACCGGGCCGACCACAAAGCCGAGAACCTGTCCCATGAGCAGCGGCGGCATTGGGATGGCCGGGAGTTTGACGAATACATAGTTGCCACCGAGGGCGTGGGTATCTACGGCGAAACACCGGAAGAATACCTTTGCCGTATGGAAACGCTGGGGGAGCTGATG
This sequence comes from Clostridiales bacterium, assembly GCA_022777455.1. The sequence continues at coordinate 14,693 of JALFGI010000074.1, forward strand.
GCCGTCCTGGACACCTGCACCGAGGCCCAGCGCCGCCGGTTCCTGCTCTATGCGCTTGACGGGCTGAGCCTTGCAGAGATCGGTGTGCTGTGCGGCTGCTCCAAAGTGGCTGTGTATCAAAGTGTGGAGGCGGTCAGAAAAAAATTTATAAATTTCTTTGAGAACAGGCTTAACGAATGACCTGTTTTCTGGCTACCAAGTGAAAGGGATCATTTCCCTTATCTCAGCGAGGGGCGGACAGCGGACGAGCTGTCCGCCTCTCCCATTTTCAGGAGGTAAGCCTATGAAAACAATCAATCTGCGGTGGATTTATCCCCACTACCGGCACGACGAGTTTGTAGAGGTCAGCGACGAGGTCTGGGAGGCCATGCGGCAGGCCCAGCGCGAGATGAACAACTATGAGCGCCGGAAGGTCTACCACCGCGCCTGGTACTCCCTGGACGCATATAGCTGGACGGAGAACTACGCGCTGGAACACGGCAGATCGCCGGAGGATATTCTGGTGGAGCGTGAGGAACGGGCCGCCCGCCTGCGGCTGGTTGCCGCCCTGCCGGTGGCTTTGGCTCATACCACTCCGACACAGGCCCGCCGTGTTCACGCCTACTACATTGCCGGTATCAAGCAGCCGGAAATCGCCCGGAGAGAGGGTATCCATAGCAGCAAGGTTAGCGTTGCCATCCGCCGGGGGCTGCGGAATATGCGCCGTTGCTATGATGACCTTTTTCAAACAGAGTGAGGGCGTGCCTATGCAGACCATCAATCTCAAACAATATTATCCATTTTGCAAAGAGGACATTTTTGTGGAGGTGTCCGATGAGATCGTCGAAGCGTTTCTTCTGGACAAGAGAGCCGAGGCCGCCAGAGATCGCAAGATGTTCCGGTATAAGGCGTTTTATTCCCTCGATTGTAGCGATGGAATCGAAAATGCCGCCATCGGCTGGGCGCAGCCATCGCCGGAGGATCATCTGATAGAAAAAGAAGAATTAGCCGAATACGAAGAACTGATACGGCGATTGTACGAAGCCATTTCCTCCCTGCCGCCTATGCAGGCTCGCCGTGTCTACGCCCGCTATATGCTGGGTATGAAAGTGAAAGATATTGCCGCAATGGAGGGTATCACGCCATCACAGGCGGGAAAATCCATCCATGCCGCACTGCGGAGGCTGCGCCGGTACTTTGCTCGACAGAAATGGACGGTCAATCTATGAGTATTTTCAAAGAAAAGAGGTGCCTGACATGAACGAAAAAATTACAGCCCACCCCCAAAAAGAAGAACGGGAGAAAGTCCTGAAGGAGATTCGGCAGCTTGAAAACCGAAAGAAGATTTTGGAGAACAAGCAGCGGAACGAAGAACGCAGGGTTCGCACCCGCCGCCTGATTGAGCGCGGAGCCATTTTGGAGGGGATTTTCCCGCTGGCTCCCGACCTTTCCGGCGCGGAGGTCAAAACATTTCTGATTGCCCTGTCCCATCTTCCGGGGGCTGCAGAACTGGCCGCAAAACTGCCGAAATCCGGGGACACGCCATAAGTCCCTTGTTTACAAGGGCGCACTTATACACCGTTGCCGGTGTCGTGCGCCCTGCCGGGGCTGTTGCGTACTTCGTCCGCGATGGGAAGCTACGCTCCCCAAACCCCTTGTGCGCTCTGCGCAGCCAGACACCCGCTTTGCGTTTGTCCGGCTCCACAGAGCCTGTTATCCCCTCACTGAAAGGAGGTGTTCCCCATAGATTTCTGTCATATCCCCGTTAGTATCATCAAGCGCAGCGAGGGCCGTTCTGCCGTTGCCGCAGCTGCTTACCGCAGCGGAACCAAGCTGACAAATGAATGGGACGGAATGACCCACGACTACACCCGGAAAGGCGGCATTGTCCATGCGGAGATCATGCTGCCTGCCCACGCGCCGCCGGAATTTGCAGACCGATCTATCCTCTGGAACAGCGTGGAGCAAATCGAGAAAGCAAGGGACAGCCAGCTTGCCCGCGAGATTGAAGCAGCCCTGCCCCGTGAACTGTCCGGCGAACAGCAGCTTGCCCTTGTGCGTGCCTATGTGAAGGACAACTTTGTAGACAAAGGAATGTGCGCCGACTTTGCTATCCATGACAAGGGAACCGGCAACCCTCATGTCCATATCATGCTGACGCTCCGGCCTCTGAAAGAAAATGGACAGTGGGGCGCAAAGTGCCGCAAGGCATACGATCTGGACGAGAATGGACAGCGTATCCCGGATGGGAAAGGCGGTTGGAAAAATCATCGTGAGGATACAACCGATTGGAACGATAAAGGAAATGTGGAGATTTGGCGGGCAGCGTGGGCAGCCTACACCAACCGGGCGCTGGAATCTGCCGGTAGACCGGAGCGCATTGACCACCGCAGCTACAAGCGACAGGGCATTGATAAAATCCCCTCTGTTCACCTGGGGCCAGCGGCCAGCCAGATGGAGAAACGCGGTATCCGCACCGACAAGGGAGAAGTCAACCGGCAGATCGCCGCCGAAAACAAGCTGCTCAAGGAAATCAAGGCCCGCATTACCCGCCTCTACAACTGGTCTAAAGCCGAGGCGGAGAAGCCGGAGAGCCAGCAGGCCAGCGTGATGGACTTGTGGGAGGCCCAGCAGCAGCTCAAGCGGCCCGACACCCGTACCGGCAAAATCCGGGCTTTGCAGGAAAGCGCTGCACTATTCAGCTTTTTGCAGGCAAACGGCATCCAGTCTATGCAGCAGCTTCATGAAAAAATCGCTGATATGAACAGCCGTTACTATGACCTGCGCGGAAAGATCGTCAAGGCCGAGCGCCGGATCACTACCCTTACCGAGCGCGGGGAGATGTGGGAACAGTACAACCAGTACAAGTCCATCCACAAGCAGCTTGCCAAAGTAAAGCCGGAAAAACGGGAACAGTTTGAACAGCGCCACAGCCGGGAACTGATCCTGTATGACGCAGCGGCCCGGTATCTGAAAGAACTGAAAGACAGCGGCGAGGCAATCACCCCAAAGGCATGGCAGCTGGAAATTGACCAGCTGGCCGCTGGAAAGCAGACGGACACGCTTGCCATGAAATCCATGCGGGAGGATTTGAAAGCAGTGGAACGGCTCCGCAAAACCGCCGAGCAGCTGTCCAGACAGGAACGGGACAAGTCTCACGACCGGGAGCCGGAGCGGTAAGGGCTACCGCGTTTCACGACATACTTTTGCACACAGAAAAACCGCCGTACAGGTTTCCCCATACAGCGGCAGACTGTTTATTTGCCGAACAAGTCGCTGTGTGTGCCGGTGCGGGCCAGCGTCAGCACCAGAACATCATCTTCTATGCGGTAGACAAGCAGCCAGTCCGGGAGAATGTGACATTCTCGATGGCCTGCCCAATCGCCAGACAGGTCATGGTCACGGTTCTTATCCGGCAGCGGTTCGCCCATTGCCAGCAATGCTACGACCTGCTCCAGCAGTTCGATCTTCAAGCCACGCTTGATGGCTCGTTTGTAGTCTTTTTTGAAACTGGTCGTGTACTTGACGGTATATTTGGTTTCTTTCATCTTTTCAGGTCGGCAAATAACTCGTCAAGGTCATTGTAGCCCTTTACAGACGGGTCTTTTGCAATCCTTTCCGCTTCCAGCATGGCAGCAACCGTTTCTTTGTTCGGCTGTTCCAGCTTTACTTCAAAGGGAATGCCGCCTTCACGAAGCGACTGGCGCACAAAGATGTTAAACGCCGTAGTCAGGTTCATGCCAAGCTCAGTAAACAGTGCGTCCGCCTGCGCTTTCAAATCTGCGTCCATGCGGATACTGATGTTTGTGGTATTTCCAGCCATACGATCAACCCCTTTCTGCTGGCAATTATAGTATATGCCATTTGCACGAAGAAAACAATACTTTGCACGAATTTTTAACAATAAATTCATTTAAGGAGGTTACACGCTTTATGAAAGAAATCATTTATGAAGAACAACAAGACTGAACCTATCCCTGTCATGGATTACCGCCAGTATCGCAGAGCGCGGAGGCTGGTGCATGAGTGCTGCAACTACATCGACGGAAACTGTATCGCTCTGACGATGGGGAGGAATGTGTCTGTGTCCAGTCTATTTCCTACTCCCTGTTGTGCAGGTGGTTTCGGGCGGCGGTATTACCGCAGGATAAGGAACTGGAAACGGCGCTGTTCCACCGGATGAATGCGAAGAGGTGCGCCGTATGTAGGGCGCTGTTTACCCCCGGTTCCAACCGGGCCAAATACTGCCCGGAATGTGCCGCACGCATGAAGCGGGTCAACGCCGCAAAGCGCAAGCGAAAACAACGGGAGAAATGTCACGCTTTAGGGGATGAAAAACCCTTGTAAATCAAGGCTTTTTTCGAGGGTGTCAAAGGCAGGCTGATAGATTTATCTTCCGACCCCTAAAACGGCCTTAAAATGCGTATAGAATCCCCAGAGAACCCCCAAGGAGGAACCCTATGTCAGACAACCGAAAATATTATTACCTGAAACTCAAAGAAAGCTATTTTGACGATGACTCCATCGTGCTGCTGGAAAGTATGCCGGACGGTGTGCTGTACTCCAACATCCTGCTCAAGCTGTATCTGAAATCCCTGAAACACGGCGGGCGGCTCCAGCTTGACGAGAATATCCCCTACACGGCGCAGATGATCGCCACCATCACCCGCCAGCAGATCGGCACTGTGGAGAGGGCCTTGCAAATCTTCCTGAAGCTGGGCCTTGTGGAAGTGCTGGACAGCGGCACCTTCTACATGAGCAATATTGAACTGCTGATCGGCCAGTCCTCCACCGAGGCCGAGCGAAAGCGGGCGGCGAGGCTCCAAAACAAGGCTCTTTCCACGCCCCGGACAAACGGCGGACATTTGTCCGACATTCGTCCACCAGAGATAGAGATAGAGTTAGAGAAAGAGATAGAGATAAAGAGAGAGATAGAGAAGGGACGCTCCGCCCGCGCCTATGGCCGTTACCAGAATGTTTTCCTGACGGACGAGGAAATGGCAGACTTGCAGGCCAGCTTTCCTGCTGTATGGGAACAGTACATCGAAAAGCTGTCCGAGTACATGGCTTCTACCGGCAAGCGGTATCAGAGCCATGCAGCAACCATCCGGCGCTGGGCCGGTGAGGACGCGAAGAAAGTAGCCCCGCCCACCCGCAACCGGGATTACAGCGTAAAGGAGGATGAAACCGTATGATTGAGATTACCGCAGAAATCCGGGCGCTGATCGACAAGGCAGCCGCCGGTGTGGAACTGGCCGGGGACGAGTACATAGACCCGGCAGACGGCCTTATTCACTGTAAGAAGTGCGGCGGCCAGAGGCAGACCGTTGTGCCATGCTTTGGGAAATCCGGCTACTTTATGCCGCGCTGCATCTGCCAGTGCCAGCGGGAGGCTGAGGAGCAGCGCAAGGCTGCTGAAGAACGGCAGCGCCGCATGGAGCGTATCAAACGCCGAAAGGCACAGGGCTTGCAAGACCGTTATCTGTATGACTACACATTTTCCAATGATAACGGGCAAAACCCATTGATGGACAAGGCTCATGCCTATGTGGAGAACTGGAAAGAAGCATATAAAAACAACACCGGCCTGCTGTTGTTCGGGGATGTAGGAACCGGCAAGTCCTTTTTCGCCGGTTGTATTGCCAACGCCCTGCTTGACCGGGATGTGCCGGTGCTGATGACGAACTTCCCCACCATCCTGAACCGCCTGACGGGGATGTTCTCTGAGGACAGGTCGGAGTTTATTGCCAGCTTTGACGAGTATGACCTGCTTATCATTGACGATCTGGGAGTAGAGCGCAGTACCGAATATGCTATGGAGCAGATGTTTTTCGTCATCGACAGCCGCTACCGCAGCCGCAGGCCCATGATTATCACAACAAACTTGAAACTGTCCGAGCTGAAAAACCCGCCTGATCTGGCCCACGCCCGTATCTATGACCGTATTCTGGAACGGTGTGCGCCGATCCTCTTTGACGGGAAGAACTTTCGGGAGGAAAACGCCGGAGCCACCAGGCGGGCGGCCAAAGACCTTGTGAACCGTAAGCATGAGTAATTTTTTGCCGGGCGGCACAGACCCGTTCGGAGAAAGGAGCGCCATGAACAAAGAACCCCGTACTATGCAGGTGGCAGACGCCGCTACTGCGTCCAGAGCGCCGGAAAACACGCCAGCGATGGTAAAGAAAATCGGCAAGACAACCTACAAGGTTCATGTCCATTTCAGCAATACCAGCACAGAAACCATGAGCGATAAAATCAAGCGTATGCTCAAAAATGAAATTCAGCAGATGTGAAAGACTGATAAACGAAGCCGCCTTGTGCTAAACTGATGATGGTACACGCCAAAACTTTTAGCCAAGGAGGACATGAAAATGCTGTACACAGAAAAAGAGAAAAATGAGATTGAGCGCGTCCGTAAAGTGTTCGAGAAACACATCCAACAAATGACTGCTTATGATTTGGTTTGGTCGGACAAGGTCGGCTATGTGTGGCTGGCAATATCTATCGACCCAGTCTATATTGATACCGGCAACTGGATAGAGTCCGCTGCTGGCCTTTGTTATGAGTGCTTGAATGATATAGCACTGGATGTTTTTGGAATAACCGGAAACGACCATGATTTCGAGGACGCCGATCCGCTGGAACTGGCCGAGATTAAGCGGCGCTGGAAACCCTATATCGGCCAACTGCCGGAATATGCGTACCTTTGCGACGAACTGTTAAGCAGGAGCAAATAACCCATCCGCAAAAGTGTCAGGAGCTAAAATCTGCTTCTGGCACTTTTTTGTGGCTTTTTTGTGAATTTGATTAAAAAGTCCTTGACAATTTGTCTCTGGTAAAACGGCAAAGAGTATTCTGATTTCCTGCGGTGCGAGACTTGCTCCCTTCGATATTCAGGAAGTCCGGGACATTACAGCCTATGACGAATTGCAGTTAGATACCCTCGGAGACAAGAAAACAGCACTGTTCCTGATTATGTCGGATACGGATGCGACTTTTAATTTCCTGATCTCCATGATTTATACCCAGCTGTTCAATCTGCTTTGTGAGAAAGCAGATGATGTGTACGGCGGCAGACTTCCGGTTCATGTGCGCTGTCTGATTGACGAAGCGGCAAATATCGGTCAGATTCCCAATCTGGAAAAGCTGTTTGCGACCATCCGGAGTCGTGAAATATCTGCCTGTCTCGTCCTTCAGGCACAGTCTCAGCTGAAAGCCATTTATAAGGACAATTCAGACACCATCATTGGCAACATGGATTCCCGTATTTTCCTCGGCGGTTCTGAGCCGACCACGCTGAAAGAGTTGAATCAGGCACTTGGAAAAGAGACCATCGACACCTACAACACTTCAAATACCAGAGGCAACAGCCCATCCTACGGCATGAATTATCAGAAGCTGGGGAAAGACCTTGCGACCGTGGATGAGCTGGCAGTTCTGGATGGTGGTAAGTGCATCTTGCAGCTGCGTGGTGTGAGACCGTTTCTGTCTGACAAGTACGATCTGACACAGCATCCGAACTATAAGTACACATCAGACTACGACAAAAAGAATGAGTTCAACATCGAACAGTTTCTGAGTCGTAGATTGAAATTAAAGGCAGGTGATGAATTTGTAGTAGTCGATGCCGATTAAAGGAGGGTCTTAATGGAAAAAACTCCCCAATTCAATATTGAGGAAAC
>JALFGI010000088.1 GCA_022777455.1 Clostridiales bacterium
CTCCAGCGTTACATCGCCGACAGCAGGCAGCTGTGGGAGGGAAAGGTCAAGGAGCTCCCCATCTCCACCGTGGGCGCCACCATCGGCACCCATGTGGGCCCGGGCGCCGTGGTCGTGGCATTCTTCGATACCCAGGAATAATATTTCAGGAGGCAACCGAAAGGCTGCCTCCTTTTTTGAATTGGATAATGTGCCTGGCGGTTTTGCACACCACTGTAGGGGCGGCTACACCAGCGAATATTGGATGGAGGCCACCAGATTGTTTTCCAGCAGCAGGACCATTTTTTCCGAGGCGGTCTGGATGGTACAGGTGTTGCCCTGGATGGCGTTCTCGCCGAAGCATGAGCGCACCTGGGCGGCGCTGTCACCCACAGCGATGCCCTCCAGGGTGCGGAAGCCGCTGCCGGTGATGTTTACCCCCAAAATTCGCTCCCCGTCCTGGCCCTGGTAGGTGCGCACATCCAGGCCGGAGAACCGGTAGGTCTTTTCCACCCCCCGGTAATCGGCGCTTTTCCGCTCCCCATAACCAAAGGGGGCTCCCAACGCCGCCAGGACCGGCTCCGCCGGCGCATCCAGGGTGATCTCCGTCCGGGTACCCTGGACGGAAGAATAAACCGTAGGCTCCGCCCTTTTCCCGCAGCCGGACAGCAGCAGACAAAGCATCAGAATGAGACAAACTGTTTTCATCACGCGTCCTCCTTTTTATGTACCTGGTTAGCCGATCTATTGTACTTTCTTGCACCAGCCATTGTAGGGGCGGCTCGCAGCCGCCCGCGCGGAATCAACTAGCGGGATACACCCGTTCAGGCGAATTCGTACCATACCCGACATGGTGCCATTCAACGAAACGCTCACGTTCGTTACCTGGCGGGCGGCTGAGAGCCGCCCCTACAGTGGGGGTGGTCGTTCATCGGGAATATTCCGCTTTTGTCGGGCAAACCCGGTAAGTTGTTTCTTTTCTCGTTGAAAAATCATTGACAGGGGTAGTATTTGTCAGATCCGGTAATCCATCCCCAATTTGCGATGTCAGAAATCACCAGGCCCCAGTGTTTTCCGAAACGGACCGCAAGCACCCGGGCTTTCCGATGGTATAACACCTTAATTTTCCAAAATGAAAAACGCACCAATTCCGGCACCTCCCTGTTTTTTCTCCAGAATACCAGGGTGGTGCATCAGAGTTGATGCGTTTTTGTATCAAAGCTGTATCATTTTCCGCCGTTGTACACCGCCACGGTGGCCAGGTATTCGCTGCGCAGCACCCGCAGCTCCATCCAGGCGGAATCTCCGGAGGCCATGCGGGCCGTCCATTTGTCGGCGGTATTTTCGTCGTAGTATTGCCGGACGCTGCTGGGAGAGAGCTCCGAGTGCACCGCCGTGGGGGTGGTGGACAGGCCCAGATACTGGGAATAGCCCTGGAGCACATCGTACCAGCTGGTTTCCGGAGCGGCAATGCGGCCGGGAATCAGGCGGCTTCCGCCGTAATCCACCCTGGCCAGCTTGCCGCTCTCCACGTCCATGCAGGCGAAAATGCGCCAGTTGGTGGCGGAGGCAGTGAATTCCGCAATCCGGAAGCCGCTGACGGCCTGGCTGTCGAACAGATAATAGTAGCGGATGCGGTAGTCCGTGCTGCCGGCCAGCTGCTCCTGCACCGCTTCCGGGATCACTCCAAGCTGGGTCAGCTTGTCCAGCTCCGCCAGGAACTGTTCCCCGCTCTCCCCCTCCCCGGAGGTCTCCTCGCTGATGTAAGTGGACAGCAGCTGCTCCCCCTCGCCGAAGTAGTGCTCGGCCATCCGCTCCATGCGCCAGGTATAATCCGAGGAGCTCTGGGAGGTGATAGTCACCTGCTGGTAGGTCATATCCAGCTCCGGCTGGGAATTGCTTTTCAGCAGAAGCTCCGGCAGAAATGCCCCGGCAATCACCACGGCGGCGGCCAGCAAAATCACCATCCAGTTTTTCATTTGACCACCTCCCGCAGCAGGAAAGACACCACGGTGCCCCGGCCCACTCTGCTCTCATAATGGAGCTTCGTCCCATGGAGCTGGGCGATCCGCTGGGACAGCGCCAGGCCCAACCCCGCGCCGCCCTCCGCCCGGGAGCGGGATTTGTCCACCATGTAAAACGGCTCCGTAATCCGGTCAATGGCCTCCGGAGGGATGCCCCGGCCCCGGTCCTTCACGGCGAAGCAGTAGCCATCGGGGGTACGAACCCCCAGGAGGGTGATCTTGCTTCCCGGCTGGGAGGCCTTCCGGGCGTTGTCCAGCAGGTTGTAGAGCAGTATCTCCAGGAGGCTCCTTTCCCCCACGAGGATCCGGTCCTCCACCCGCAGCTCCAGCACCAGCTGGCGCTGGCGCATGGGGTAGGCCATGCTCTCTTCCACGCTTTTGGCCAGGGCAAGAGCGGAAAAACGCTGCATCTGGGGCGTTTCGTTCTCCAGGGAGAACAGCCGCAGCAGACTGTGGGACATGGTTTCCAGCCGCCGCCCCTCGGAGAAGATGAAGCTGGCGGCTTCAAACTGCTGCTCCTCCGGCAGCTTGCGGCTGCGCAGGGTATCGGCGTAGCCGATGATGGAGGTCAGCGGGGTTTTCAGCTCATGGGCAAAGGAAGCGGTAAAATCCTTCTGCTGCTGGGTGGCCAGCTCCAGGGAGGCAATATGCTGCTCCAGCTCCTGGGTCATGTGGTTGAACTGGGAAGCCAGAATGCCGATCTCGTCGTTGGTGTACACGTTGGCCCGGACGCTGTAGTTGCCCCCGGCGATCTGCCGGGTGGATCGGGACAGGTTGCGGATGGGGGCCGTGAGCACGGCGCTGAGGCCGAAGCCCGCCACCAGGCTCACCGCCACGGCGATAAGGTACACCAGCTTGTAGGTGCCCAGGTACTGGCCGCGCAGCTGGTAGAGCTCCGTCACATTGTGGCGGCTTTCCAGGTAAAACGTCTGCTGGTCCACGGAAAAGCGGCAGGTGACCACCACATCATACTCCGTTTCCCCGCCGTCGGACACCCGGACAATCTGGTAGTCCACATTGTCCTGGGAGGCGGCGGTCTGGGTCAGCCGGAGGCTGTAGTCCCGGAAGGGCGCAATGGACAGCGTGTCCTGAAGGGTTTGGGCCGTGACGGCGGCGGAGGTGCTGGAACGGCGCTCCACCGCCATGGTACCGAGAACCGAGCACAATAGCTGGGTCTCGTCCGCCGCGGCGATGATCTGATGCTGCAGCTGGGCATTGAACACCGAGGACACAATGGCATAGCCGCTGATGCTCACGGCCAGGGCCACGATGAGCACCACGGACAGGGTGATTTTGGCGGAAAGCTTCATCCGTCCCCCTCCAGTCGGTAACCCACCTTATGGATGGCACAGAGCCGGTGCTGCCAGTCCAGCTTTTTCCGCAGGCGCTGAACGTGCAGGTCCACCGTGCGGGTATCGCCCATATAGTCCGACTCCCACACCCGCTCGTAGATGGTCTCCCGGAACAGTGCCACGTTCTGGTTCTGCATGAACAGCACCAGCAGGTCAAATTCCTTCCGGGTCAGTGTCACGGGAACCCCGGCCTTGGTGACCAGCATGGATTCCGTGTCCACGGTCACGTCTCCCAGGGTATAGACGGAGCTGGCCTTCCCCGCCCGGCGGAGTACGGATTCCACCCGGGCGATCAGCTCTACAATTTCAAAAGGCTTCACCAGATAGTCGTCCGCTCCTGCCCGCAGGCCCTGGACCCGGTCCTGGACGCTGCCCTTGGCGGTGATGAAAATCACCGGAGTGCCGGTGGGTTTGATCTGGCGCAGCAGCTCATAGCCGTCGATGCCGGGAAGCATGATGTCCAGCAGCACCAGATCGTAATTGTGCTCCGCAATCAAGTCCGCCGCCGTGTTGCCGTCGTAGGCCCGGGTGCAGCTGTATCCGCTGGCGCTTAAATTCCAGTCGATCAGATTGGCGATGGGCTTCTCATCTTCCACAATCAGGATTTTTGTCATTTTTCAGTCCCCTCCATCCCAAAGGATAGGAAAATATTGTATCACATTTGCATCATTGTGGGAAGAGGGGGAAATTTTTGCATCCCCGGATTTTGCCGGTGCCAGTTATCAATAAATTGTAGTGGGCAGTTCCCGCGGACAATGGCGCACCGGGCCAGTGTGTCATCCGGGACTCCTGGGTAAAACCCGGAAACGTTTCTGCGCACTTGGATAAACACTTCCTGTGCGTTTATGTCGTAGGGAACGGCACATAGGCCGTTCCCTACAGTGTGGACGGACCACGAACCATTCAACGCATCGCCAAGCAACAATTTTCCGTTTTCTGCCCGTCGATGCAAAAAGGGCGGAGCCCCGGGTGGGGGACTCCGTCCTTCTCTTTTCATCATGTTTTCCCATCAATGATTCAGGAACCGGGTGAGAAAATCCTTGGTTTCCTGTTTCTGAGGGTTGCCGAAAATCTGGGCAGGGGCACCTTCCTCGCAGATGACACCCTGGTTCATGTACACCACATGGTTACTCACATCCCGGGCAAAGGCCATCTCGTGGGTGACCACCAGCATGGTCATCCCCTCCTGGGCCAGAGAGCGCATGACGCTGAGCACCTCGCCCACCATCTCCGGGTCCAGGGCGGAAGTGGGCTCATCGAACAGCAGCACCTCCGGGTCCATGGCCAGGGCCCGGGCGATGGCCAC
>JALFGI010000169.1 GCA_022777455.1 Clostridiales bacterium
CGCATAGGCCTTCTCAAAGCCGACGCTCATGATGTTGCCCACGCTCATAATGAACTGAATCAGCACCGTATCCTTGATGGCAGGCCATTCCACCGCCTTAATCTGCTGGATGATGTTGGCTCCATCCAGAACAGCGGCTTCCTTCAGCTCCTTGCTGGCATTGGAAAGGGCTGCGGTGTAGATGATGGAGGCCCAGCCTGCGCCCTGCCAGATGCCGCTGGCGATGTAGATGGTACGGAAGGCTTCGGGCATCGTCATGAAGTTGTAGTTGGTTCCCAGCAGCATGTTAATCATACCGGTGGGAGACAGCAGGATTCTGACGATACCGCATAGGACGATGACGGAGATGAAGTTGGGCATATACAGTACCAGCTGGATCTTCTGCTTGATGCCGCTGCTGAGAATCCGGTTCAGCAGGAAGGCCAGCAGGATCGGAGCCGGGAACCCCCACAGAAGCCCAAAGATGCTGAGCTTCAGAGTGTTCATCAGATACTGCATAAAGTCCGGGGACGACAGGAACCGGGTGAAGTGGCTGAAACCGACCCACTCGCTTCCCAGGATACCTCTGATGGGGTTGTACTCTGTAAACGCGATCAAAACGCCGCCCATGGGGATGTAGCGGAAAATGACGGTCAACAGAACCGCGGGCAGCATAAAGATTACATACAGCTGCCAATGCTGGCGCATATAAACCAGCGTGTTATGCAGTCCGGATGCTTTGCCCGTTTTTTCAGAGGTGCGTGTCATTGCTCCTTTCATTTGATTCCTCCTTTTTTTATTTTGCCCTCTTAAATTTTACATTTGCACAATTTAAAAAGGCTTTTGACAACTTCATGGTATCACTTGACCTTTCGCCTGTCAACAGAAATTTAATATTTGCACAATCTTTGGTGCAAATGCACGATTTAGCACAGCCATATTTGCACACAATGACAGTGGTCAAAATTTGACATTTGCATATGGAATGTGTTATACTATAATTGCAAAAAACGCGAATCAGGAGGGCTGAGATGAACAAAAAAGTTACCATACAGGATATTGCCGACGCCCTGGGGATCTCCAGAAATACCGTATCCAAAGCCATCAACAACACCGAAGGGCTGGCAGACGCCACCAGAGAAAAGATTCTGCAGAAAGCCATGGAGATGGGCTATAAGCAGTTTTCCTATGCAGGCTCTATTGCAGCCATTTCCAGCGCGCCTGCTGCCCCTGAAACAGAACGCCCTGTAACGCCCGGATATCAGGGAGAAATCGCCCTGCTTACCGGTTCTTTCCTGACACATTCTCATTTCGCGTCCCTGATGCTGGATAAATTTCAGCGGGAAATCTCTCAGCTGGGCTACACCATGAATACCCATCGGATCACGGGGACAGAGCTAGCCAACAAGACCCTCCCGATTACCATGAACATGGGGCAGATTAAAGCAATCATGTGCATTGAGATGTTTGACTGGGATTACGACGAGATGCTCTGCGGTCTGGATGTTCCCATTCTGTTTGTGGACGGCCCTGCCAAGCGCAGCGGAAGAAGCCTGCCGGCAGACCAGCTCTATATGGATAATACGACCGAAATCGCCCGGTTTGTCAATGATATGTTGGAAAAAGGGTTTACGAAGATTGGTTTTGTTGGAGATTACGACCATTGCCAGTCCTTTTTTGAGCGGTATTCCGCCTATTATCTGACCATGCTGATGGCTGGGCAGAAGGTTGAGAATCGCTTCGTTATCAAACAGAATCATCGTGAGGAGCTCATGGAGATCATTCCGGATATGCCGGAGCTGCCGGAAGTTTTCATCTGCGCAAACGATTTTGTGGCAACCGATCTGATGCAGGCTCTGGCCGCTGTGGGAAAGCGGGTGCCGGAGGATGTGCGTCTGTGCGGCTTCGATGATTCCGCCGAATCCCGGCTGAGCAAACCGCCTCTGACCACGGTGCATATTCACACCCAGGTCATCGCCTATTCCGCTGTCCACCTTCTGATTTCCAGAATTAAGGCACCATCTCTGGATTATCGTACCATCCACACGGAAACCGACCTGATCTACCGTGAATCCACGGGCACGCTTTGAGGATTGTTATGAGACTGTTTTCTTATGACAGCAAGTTCAGCCAGATCATGCTGAAACTTTGCTACGGCTGCTATCTGAACCTTCTGTGGATGGTATGCTCCCTGCCGGTGATCACTGCGGGAGCCGCCACAGCCGCCCTGTATGACGTGACCCTGCGTCTTGCCCGGGAGGAAGAGCCGCCGCTCACCCGCCAGTTTTTCAAGGCCTTCCGGGAGAATTTCCGGCAGGCGACCATTCTATGGCTGATTTTGCTGGGAGTTGGGGCGTTACTGGGAGCGGACGGATACATACTCTACCGCCTTTCCAAAGGCACCACCGGTGTTGTGCCCACGGTCTGCACGCTGGGTCTGGCGCTGATTATTGCGGCAGCCATCGCTTATGTGATTGTGCTGCTCTATGTTTTTCCGTTGGTTGCCAGCGTAAAAAACACCAACTGGGCAATGCTGAAAAATGCACTGCTCATCGGCATTCACTATCTGTTCTGCACAATTCTGGTGTTTGCCATCCATTTTGCCATGTTCTTTGCGGTGGTTGCCATCTACACCCCGCTGATCATCTTTGGTGAGGGCCTTTGCGCTTTGCTCAGCTCCTATCTGCTGGGCAAGGTCATCCGCGCCTGCGCCTATGACCCGGCAGAGGAAAGTGGGGCAGACCAATGAAGCTGTCCCCGGAGGAGCGCCGCCAGCGTCGGGAAATGTTCCGGCAGCTGAGCCGGGCAAAAAAGCTGGAACACATCTGGCTGTACTACAAAGCGCCGATCCTTTTGACCATCCTGGCGTTGGGAATCCTGCTATCCGGGGTGTATCGGGCAGCTGCCAAAAAGGAGCCGGTGGTGTATCTCGCCTGCCTGAACGTTTCTGTGGGCGAGGATATGGAAGCCCGGCTGACGGAGGACTATCTGACCTGCCGCGGGTTGAATCCCAAGCGTAACGAGGTGCGGCTCTACCGGAATCTGTATCTGTCTGATGATCCCGCCGCTTCCGATCACGAATTTGCCTACGCATCCAGAATGAAGCTGCTGGCAACCATCAATTCCAAGCAATTGGATTTGGTTCTCATGAACCGGGAAGCCTACAATCTCTGCTCTGCCAGCGGCTATCTGCTGGATCTATCGGATATTTTGGATTCCGCCTGTCTGACTGCCAATCGGGTCATTCTGGAAGACAATGCCGTGGAGTACAATCTGAATGCGGCGCAGGAATACACCGCCGTAACAGAAACCGTGTATAACGCTCTGGAATTGACACAACTATCTGCGTTTCAGAAAGCCGGTTTCTCTGACAGCGTGTATATCGGTATCATTGCCAATACCCCACGACTGCCTGAGTCCCAAGACTATCTTGACTACCTGATTTCTACCGACTGAAACAATACAGGGATGTCCCACCAAAAAGTGATGCAGCCCCCAAAATAATGGAGAAATAACAACAGCCGGCTCTATGAAAGAGTCGGCTGTCGCCGTATCATGAAAGTGTGAGGCAAAAACACGCAAAATGTGCCTCGATTCCAGAACGGAGCCGAGGCATTGAATATATGATTTACTGTGAAACCTTCTCCCGGTTGAGCGTCAAAAAGGCAGACTACCCCCATGGTGGATGAGAAGGTGTTTTTTTGGTATAGAATCAGGCAGTCAGTACAGGTGTGGCAACAGCCAAGAGCAAGGGTGTCCCGGGTAACTGGGAATCTGAAGGAAGCTGGAGGCAAATCACTGGCCTGACGAACAGAAATCATGAAGGCTGAATATGTGGGTAAGGCTGCAAGACAAGTCGAAGCCCAATAGCTGTACGGAAACATATTCAGTAACCACGGCATGGTATATGGTGAGCAGGAACATGCGAGTACCTGGGGAGGTCCTGCGGACATGCGGAGTTTTTTACGAGGCATGGCCCCAACAAGATTTGTCGCAGGAAGTCAGATGAATCCATAGTACCAACGCAGTCGACGGCGTTGGGAAGGGAGGAACCCTTGGATGTGGCAGTAAATGAAGGTTACCGAAGTCGAAAGAAAAGAAAGCACAAAACATTGCTGTGGCAATGGCTGTCTGTGGAGGGATATTGAATGCTGTACGATTAAAAATGCACAAAATGGCTGGAATTTTTCCTTGACAATCCGGCACGATGCTAGTAGAATGAATCTGGTATGGTTTACACTCACCCGGGGTGTCCTTTTCCCGGGTTTTGTATTTCATTTAGAACCGGCATTTGGCCGGGGATCGCGCGTTTATCGCCACATGGCGTTTTGATGCTGATATGCCCTGCCGGGTTTCCCGGCGGCGGTTTTTTGCAAACAATTTCACATGGGCTTTGACGCACACCCCTGGCCGCAATTTTTTGGAAGGAGGTGTGCTGCAAGAATTATGGCATGGATGATTACTGTAATCGCTGCCATCCTGGGCATCGCCGTGGGTTTCCTGGCGGGTATGCTCTACCGCAAAAAGGTTGCTGAACGGGCCATCGGCTCTGCCGAAGCAGAGGCCACCCGGCTGATCAACGAAGCAATCCGCAGCGGCGAGAACCGCAAGAAGGAAATGCTGCTGGAAGCCAAGGATGAAATCCATAAATCTCGCGCAGAACACGACAAGGAAGTCAAAGAGCGCCGCGCTGAGCTCACCAAGCAGGAGCGCCGCCTCGAGCAGAAGGAAGCCTCCCTGGACAAAAAGACAGAGGCTTTTGAACGCAAGGAAGAGGAGCTGAACAAGCACCTGGCCAATGTGGCTCAGACCCAGGCCCAGGCAGAGGAGCTCCGCAATCAGCAGATGGCCACCCTGGAGCAGATCTCCGGGCTGACCCAGGACCAGGCAAAGCAGTTCTTGCTGGACTCCATTGAGCAGGATGTCCGCCATGACGCCGCTCAGAAAATCAAGGAAATCGAACAGCAGCTGAAGGATGAGGCCGAAGAAAAGGGCCGGGAGATTATTGCCACCGCCATCCAGCGCTGCGCCGCCGACCACGCCGCGGAAACCACCGTCTCCGTGGTCACCCTGCCCAACGACGAAATGAAGGGCCGCATCATCGGCCGGGAGGGCCGGAACATCCGCACCCTGGAGACCATCACCGGGGTTGACCTGATCATCGACGATACCCCCGAAGCCATCACCGTCAGCTCCTTCGATCCCGTCCGCCGGGAGATCGCCCGGCTGGCATTGGAAAAGCTGATCGTGGACGGCCGCATCCATCCCACCCGCATCGAGGATATGGTGGAGAAGGCCCGGAAGGAAGTGGACCGCACCATCCGGGAGGAGGGCGAGCGGGCCTGCTACGAAACCGGCGTTCACAACCTGAACCCCGAGCTCATCAAGATTCTGGGCCGCCAGAAGTACCGCACCTCCTATGGTCAGAACGTGCTGAACCACTCCATCGAAGTGGCCCACATCGCCGGCCTCATGGCCGCCGAGCTGGGTGAGGACGTGGCCATGGCCAAGCGGGCAGGATTGCTCCATGACCTGGGCAAGTCCATCGACCACGAGGTGGAGGGCAGCCATGTGCAGCTGGGCGCCGATCTGGCCCGGAAATTCAAGGAAAATCCCGTCGTCGTCAACGCCATCGAGGCCCACCACGGCGATGTGGAGCCCAAGACCGTCATCGCCGTGCTGATTCAGGCCGCCGATGCCATCTCCGCCGCCCGTCCCGGCGCCCGGAGAGAAAATGTGGAGAATTATATCCGCCGGCTTCAGAAGCTGGAGGAGCTCACCGGCTCCTATCCCGGCGTGGACAAGGCCTATGCCATTCAGGCCGGCCGGGAGGTCCGCATCATGGTCAAGCCCGAAGAGGTCAACGAGGACAGCATGATCCTCCTGGCCCGGGACATTGCCAAGTAGATCGAAGCCGAGCTGGAATTCCCCGGCCAGATCAAGGTCAACGTCTTCCGGGAGACCAAGGCAATCGAATACGCAAAATAAAAAAAGCACCGGCCAGGGAATTTTCCCCGGCCGGGTTTTTTCTGACATTTCGCTAAATTGTAATTTGGCGTACCGGAACCGACGCGCCCCTTGGCTCCCCCTATGGGGGAGCTGGCTGCCCCCTAGGGGGCAGACTGAGAGGGCAACACAGTTTGGATTGAAAGCGGTTGCGATCTTTCCTGCGGCACCCTCTCAGTCAGCCTGTTCGGCTGACAGCTCTCCCAAAGGGAGAGCCAAGGGGGTGCTGCCGTATTATCCCGCCATATTTCATTTTGCGGAATCCGCGGGGGACAGCTGCGGAATTGGGACGGGAAACCCGTCCCCTACAGTTGGGGCGTGGGCTGAGCGAATAGTTCCGAAATGGGGGCGAAGCGGTAGCCCTGCTGCTCCCAGCGACTCAGCAGCTCGTCCAAAATGTCGGCGTTGGTCTGGCTGGTGGAATGGAGGAGCACCACCGCTCCCGGGTGGGTGCGGGGGAGGAGCTTATTAAAGGCCGTGTCCCGGGTGGGCTGGGCGTCGTTTTTCCAGTC
>JALFGI010000177.1 GCA_022777455.1 Clostridiales bacterium
CACACCGCGTCCTTCAGCGCCCCGGGGTGCTGGCCGGTGGCAAGCACCATCTCCCCTGCCCCGATCAGCGTGGCAGCGGCGTACTCCATGGCCTTGGCTCTGGGAATGCCGCAGGCCACGGCTCCGTCGGCCAGGGCCTCGATAAACAAATAAGCATAGGCCGGGCCGCAGCCGGACAGGGCGCTGGCCGCGTCGATCAGTCGCTCCTCCAGCTCGTCCAGCTGGCCGGAGAAGCGCAGGTCTTCCCGGAAGGAGGCAATGGCTGCCTCATCCACCAGCTCATTGCAGCAGAACTGGGTCATCCCTTTTCCAACCGCCACAGGGGTATTGGGCATGATGCGGATCACGGGCAGCTTTCCCCCCGCCATCTCCTCGATGGAGCTGATGGTCAAGCCGGCAGCCATGGTGATCAGAAGGGGCCTGCGCTGCTGCAGCGTCTGCTGCAAGGGTTTGAGCAAATCCGCCATCATATGGGGTTTGACCGCCAGGAAAATCCGGTCACAGGAGGCGGCGATCTCCTCCGCCGTGCCATAATGGATGCCCAGAGAATCCGCCAGGGACTTTGCTTTGCCGGAGCGATCCGTCACGGTGATGTCTTTTGTGACCTTGCTCAATGCTTTTACCAGGGCGCCGCCCATATTGCCGCAGCCCAGAAATCCATATTTCATAGCATTCTCCTTATCGGACGTGTCCGTTGCCCCGGACGATGTAGTGATAGGTGCACAGCTCCCGCAGCCCCATGGGGCCTCTGGCGTGGAGCTTCTGGGTGGAGATGCCCATTTCGCAGCCCAGGCCGAACTCTCCTCCGTCGGTGAACCGGGTGGAAGCATTCACATACACCGCGGCGCTGTCCACACAGGCGGTAAACAGGTTGGCGGCGGCATCGTCCCGGGTCACAATGGCCTCGCTGTGGCCGGTGGAATGGGCGGCAATGTGGGAGATGGCTTCCTCCACGCCCTCCACGCATTTCACCGCCAGGATATAATCCAGGAATTCCGTATCGAAATCCCGCTGCCCGGCAGGGGTACCGGGGATGATGGCCTGGGCAAGTTCATCCAGCCGCAGCTCCACCGGCTGTTCCCGGTCGGTCACCAGGCGGCGATGGAGTTTGGGCAGGAACTGAGCCGCAATCGCTTTGTCCACCAGCAGCACCTCCTCGGCGTTGCACACGCTGGGGCGGCTGGTTTTGGCATTCTCGATGATGTTCAGGGCCATTTCCTGGTCGGCGGTCTGTTCCACGTATACATGGCAGATGCCGGTGCCGGTGGCAATACAGGGCACAGTGGCATTGCGGACACAGGCGTTGATCAGTCCGGCACCGCCCCGGGGGATCAGCAGGTCCACGTACCCCTGGGCGGTCATCAAAGCGGCGGCACTGTCCCGGGAGGTATCCTGCACCAGATTCACCGCGTCCTCCGTGACCCCCACCCGGCGCAGGCCCTCTTTCAGCGCATCCACGATGGCGTTGGCGGAGCGGAAAGCCTCTTTTCCGCCCCGGAGAATGCACACGTTGCCGCTTTTCAAAGCCAGGGCCGCCGCGTCGCTGGTGACATTGGGGCGGCTCTCATAGATGATGGCGATCACGCCCATGGGAACGGACACCTTTTGAATCCGCAGGCCGTCAGCCCGGGTGGATTCCTCCAGCACCCGGCCCACCGGGTCAGGGAGCTGCACCACATCCCGGATGCCCTGGGCCATGCCGGCGATCCGTGCCGGGGTCAGGCGAAGCCGGTCCAGCATCACATCGGAGATATGCCCCTGGGCCGCCTGCAAATCCAGTTCATTGGCGGACAGAATCTCCGCCTGCCGGGCTTCCAGGGCGGATGCCATTGCCTCCAGGGCCTCATTTTTCTGCTGCGTCGTCAGCCGGGAAACGGTTTTCTTTGCCGCCTTGGCAGCGATAAGCATTTGCATCATACGATAGCCTCCTTTTGAGCCTTGAACCGGGTGCCCACCGTGCTCCCGTCCAGGATAGCATAAAGGTTGTTGGGTTCGTTTCCGTTGGCGATCACCATGTCGCAGCCGCAGTCCATGCAGATCTGTGCCGCCTGGAGCTTGGTGATCATTCCGCCGGTGCCCTGGTCGCTGCCGCTGACCCCCGCCAGAGCTTTGATGCTGTCATCCAGCACGGTGACCTGGGAGATGAGCTTCGCCTGGGGGTCCTTTCTGGGGTCGGCGGTGTAGAGGCCGTCAATGTCCGAAAGGAGAACCAGCAGCCGGGCACCAACGCTTTTGGCCACAATGGCCGCCAGGGTATCGTTGTCGCCGATGACGATTTCCTCCGTGGCCACAGTGTCGTTTTCATTGATGATGGGAAGCGCCCCAAGCTCCAGCAGCCGGTTCAGCGTGTTGCTGAAATTGGTGTGGCGTTTTTCGCTGGCCACGTCCTCTCCGGTGATCAGCAGCTGGGCCACGGTATGATGGTAGTCGCCGAAGAGCTTGTCGTATGTATACATCAGCTCGCACTGGCCCACCGCAGCTGCCGCCTGCTTGGTGGGAATATCCTTCGGCCGCTGCCGCAGCCCCAGCTTGCCCACGCCCATGCCGATGGCGCCGGAGGACACCAGGATCACCTCGTGCCCTGCGTTCTTGATATCACTGATGACCTGGCACAGGGAAGCCACCCGGCGGATGTTTAAATGACCCGTGGCATGGGTCAAAGTGGATGTGCCGATTTTTACAACAATGCGCATTTTCTCCCCTCCAGGAAACAATATTTGAATTCATTTGCTCATGGGCATCACACAAAATAACCGACAAATTGTAATTTGGCGAACCGGAATTGCCGCACCCCTTGGCTCCCCCTATGGGGGA
>JALFGI010000196.1 GCA_022777455.1 Clostridiales bacterium
GTCTCCCGTATTCCGATTTTGCCGATATCCTGCCGGAAATGAACAAGGCCGGCTACTATTCGGTGGAATGCTGGGGCGGCGCTACGTTCGACTCCTGCCTGCGTTACCTGGGCGAGGATCCCTGGCAGAGACTGCGCGACATCCGCAAGGCCATGCCCGACACCAAGCTGCAGATGCTGCTTCGCGGCCAGAACCTGCTCGGCTACAAGCACTATCATGACGACGTCGTCGAGAAGTTCGTCGAGCTGTCCATCAAGAACGGCATCGACATCCTGCGTATCTTTGACGCACTGAACGACTTCCGCAACATCGCCACCGCGCTGGAAGCTACCAAGAAATACGCGACCAAGAACACCGTCGCCTCCGGCTGTATCTCTTACACCCAGAGCCCGGTCCACACGGTCGAGAAATATGTCGAGATGTGCAAGGAGCTCAAGAACATGGGCTTCGACACCATCTGCCTGAAGGATATGGCCGGTACCATGTCCCCCGGCGAGGCGGAAGCACTGTTCAAGGGCATCAAGGACGCCGGCGTCACCCTGCCCCTGATCCTGCACACCCACTGCACCACCGGCATGGCCTACATGACCGTGACGAAGGCTGTGGAGTCCGGCGTGGACATCATCGATACTGCCACCTCCTGCTTCTCCAACGGTACCTCCCAGCCCGCCACCGAGACCATCTACTACGCTCTGGAGGAGATGGGCATCAAGACCGGTCTGAACGAGAAGATCATCAACGAGGTCAACGACTTCTTCAAGCCCGTGAAGCAGAAGTACATCGACAACAAGACCCTGAATCCCAAGTCCATGGGCACCGACGCCCAGGCTCTGGTGTACAAGGTTCCCGGCGGCATGCTGTCCAACATGATCGCCAACCTCACCGATATGAAGGCCATGGATAAGTTCGACGCCGCTCTGGCTGAGATCCCCGCTGTCCGCGCCGACATGGGCTATCCTCCCCTGGTCACCCCCCTGAGCCAGATGGTGGGCAACCAGGCCGTTACCAACGTGCTGGTGGGCCAGCGCTATAAGAACGTCTCCAAGGAGATCAAGTCCTACCTGAAGGGCGAGTACGGCAAGTTCCCCGCACCCGTTGACGCCGAGCTGCAAAGCCGTATCCTGGCTGAGGCCGGCATGACCGCAGCCGTGGACTGCCGCATCGAGGACAGCAAGCGTGACGGCTCCGACTTCGTGGCTGCCCGTGAAGCTCTGGGCGACCTGTGCCGTCCTGAGTGGGCCGAAGAGGACACCATGAGCTACATCTGCTTCCCCGACCAGGCAAAGAAGTTCCTGGAGGGCGTCAAGGCTGCTGAGGAGAATAAGGTCACTTACACCATCACCGAGGCATAAGGAGGCATACCATGGAAGAAGTCGTTGAAACCATCGCGGAAGAGGCAATCGTGATTGCGGAAACCGCAGCCGACAAGATCGGCATTGGCGAAGCAGCGGTGTATGCGATCCTGGGTTATGTAGTGGTGTTCTTCGGCATTTCTCTGCTGATGTTCGTGGTTATGGCCATGGGCAAGGCGTTCATTGCCAAGGACCGTAAGGCTGCCGCCGCCAAGGCTGCAGCCGCTCCCACTGCTGCCCCTGTGGAGGCACCCAAGCCCACCGCTCCCGGCTCTGCCGGTGAGCTGAAGCTCCACGACGTGGAACCCAAGATTGCAGCCATGCTGATGGCCATTGTTGCCGACAAGATGGGCAAGCCCCTGAATGAGCTGCGCTTCATTTCTATCAAGGAGGTCAAGTAATTATGAAATACAAAGTGACCCTGAAGGGTCGGGTTTACGAGGTTGAGGTAGAGGCCGGTCAGGCCATGCTGCTGGACGAATACGAGGCCGTTGCTCCCGCTGCTCCCGCTGCTGCCGCTCCCGCCGCTCCCGCCGCTGCCCCTGCTGCTGCTCCTGCCCCCGCTGCCGCCGCTCCTGTTGTCACCGGCGCCGGTGAGCCTGTTACCGCTCCCATGCCCGGCACCATCCTGAAGGTGAACGTCACCCAGGGCCAGGCCGTGAAGGCAGGCACCGTGCTGTGCATTCTGGAAGCTATGAAGATGGAGAACGAGATTATGACCTCCAAGGACGGCACTGTCACCCAGGTTCTGGTGAGCAAGGGCTCTGCCGTGGATACCGGCGCACCTCTGGTTGTGATCGGTTAAGGAGGGATCCCAATGAATGTTGGTGAAATCCTTCTGAACCTGTGGAACAAGTCCGGTTTTGCTCAGATCATCACCGGCTTCGTCTCCAGCAATGGTTGGCAGAACCTGGTGATGCTTGTCATCGCCTGCGTGCTGCTGTATCTGGCCATCGTGAAAAAGTTTGAGCCCCTGCTGCTGCTGGGCATCGCCTTCGGCTGCCTGCTCAGCAACCTGCCCGGCGCGGGACTGTACAACCAGCAGCTGTGGGATGCCTATGTCCAGGGCGTGCCCTATGTGAATGCCGCCGGGGAAGTGGTGGAGCACATCACCTTCACCACCATCATCCATGACGGCGGCCTGCTGGACATCTTCTACATCGGTGTCAAGTCCTCTCTGTACCCCTGCCTGATCTTCATGGGCGTGGGTGCCATGACCGACTTTGGCCCCCTGCTGTCTAACCCCAAGAGCCTGCTGCTGGGCGCTGCCGCCCAGTTGGGCGTGTTCGTCGCCTTCTTCGGTGCCGTGCTGCTGGGCTTTACCGGCAAGGAAGCCGCTTCTATCGGCATCATCGGCGGCGCTGACGGCCCCACCGCCATCTTCCTGACCTCCCGTCTGGCTCCCCACCTGCTGGGCGCCATCGCCGTGGCCGCTTATTCCTACATGGCTCTGATTCCTCTGATTCAGCCCCCCATTATGAATCTGATGACCACCCCCGAGCAGCGGAAGATCAAGATGGTCCAGACCCGCCAGGTTTCCAAGACCGAGAAGATTATCTTCCCCATCGTGGTTACCATCTTCGTGGCCATGCTGCTGCCCGATACCGCTCCCCTGATTGGCTGCCTGATGCTGGGTAACCTGTTCAAGGAGTGCGGCGTCACCGACCGGCTCAGCGACACCGTGCAGAATGCCATGATGAACATTGTCACCATTCTGCTGTCCACCGCCGTGGGCGCCACCATGATCGGCTCCCGGTTCCTGACCGTGGAGACCCTGAAGATCGTCCTGCTGGGCGTTATCGCTTTCGGCATCTCCACCGCCGGTGGTCTGCTGGGCGGCCAGGTGATGTGCGCACTGACCCACGGCAAGGTCAACCCCCTGATCGGCTCCGCCGGTGTGTCCGCCGTTCCCATGGCGGCCCGGGTGGCCAATGTTCAGGGCCAGAAGGCCAACCCCTCCAACTTCCTGCTGATGCACGCCATGGGTCCCAACGTGGCCGGCGTTATCGGCTCCGCCATCGCTGCGGGCTTCCTGCTCAGCGTGTTTGGCTGATTGCCTGTTTTGGCTGACAGATAAGAAACGATTCCAAATCAGTAAGGGGCTGTCTCACGATGGTGGGGCAGCCTCCCTTGTCGCTCTGGAAAATATTGGTATGATAGAAACGATTCAATCCTGGAAAAAGGAACCCCGGGACAAAAAACTACAATATTGCTGCGTTCTGGCGGTGCTGCTGGTGGAGCTGATGTTTTTCTCTCCACCGGTGCTTGTAACCGGTGCGGCAGCGCTGGGCGTAGACTATTTTATGGTGATTCCCGCCGGCCTTTTCCTGCTGATCACGCTGTACAAGGGGATCAAGCGAAAGGGCCGGGCCACGGTTGTGTTGGGTTTTGTAATGGCAGCCTGGGCGGTGGCGGTGGAGGTGCTCCGAATCCTCTTCGGTATGGATTTCTTCGCCCCCGGTGAGACCGCAATGTATTACGGTCTGGCTCTGCCTATGGCTTTTGCCCTGGAGGATGAGCAGCGGCAGTGGGGGATCACTGCCTTTGCCCTGCTGTTTGTACTGACGGGAATCCGGCTGTGCATTCAGGCTGCCGGTCTGATCCTTGGAGTCCTTCCCGAGCCCTATACCACCTTTGTGTGTTGGGACGGACCCAGACTGCAGCAGATGTTCCATCCTACCAATTGTGCCGTGGTGCTGATGCTGGGCATGGGCTTCTGCCTGGCCCTGTGCTTCCGCACGAAAAAGAATTGGGTGCGGGCGGTGCTGATTATCCTGGCGATTGCTCAGTTTGGCGTCCAGTGCATGACCAACGGACGGAACGCAGAGGGCTTTACCAGCCTGATGGTGGGTGGCTTCCTGTTCTGCGCTGTCCGGGGCACCGGCTGGAAGCGGGCATTGGTGGCGCTGGTCGCGGGTGTGGCCCTGACGGCGGCGCTGTTCATGACCTCTCAGACGATGTACTCGATCCATGAGCGACGGATGTACGATGCGGCCCTCCAACAGACGCAGACGACCCAGACGGAGGAAGCCGACGCCGCGGAACAGACACAGAAGCCCGAAGCAGCCCATGAGGCTGAAGCCGATGATCGGCTTGACCAGCCGGAAGAATTCTGGGAACAGGCCGGGGAGATGCTCTCTCAAATTGACGACCATGCGGTGCTGACCATGGAAAATGTGCAGAAAAGCCTGCGGGAGGATCTGCTGACCTTCAACGGACGCACCACCATCTGGGCTGAAGCGGTGGACGGGGCGCTGCGGCATCCCACGATCCTGCTCTGCGGCACCGATTCCATGGTGGAGGTGCTGGCGGAGGGAGGCAAAACCAACGCCGAGCACACCCACAATTCCTATCTGGAAACGCTGTATACCCTGGGCATTCCGGGGCTGGTGCTGGCCCTGGCCATCACCCTGCTGGCCCTTCGGGCCGCGGTGCTGGTGCTGTGGAAGAACACGGATTTGTGGAAAAGCTGCGTTGCGGTGATTATCCTGTGCCTTCTGGGCAGCAGTATGCTGGAGCCCTATCTCTTTGCGGCAAAGAATTATCACCATTATATCTGCGTGCTCTTCCTGGTCGCGGTGGGCTATCTCCA
Source organism: Clostridiales bacterium (assembly GCA_022777455.1). Next base: position 4,945 of record JALFGI010000196.1, read on the forward strand.
CCAGTGGAGCCTGAACCAATAGAAAAGAACCCCCACAGGGTAGCAGCGCATAAGACAGGTTTATAAGGTTTAGAGAGAACAGCGTGGCGGAAGTCACGCTGTTCTGCTTTTTGATGCGTGAGTGAGTATTTCGGCAATGATGCTCTCCGGCAGGAAACCAATGCAGGCAAGGCTGATATGCACATCCTGCACTCGCTGCCCGCTGCTCTTATCCGGCGCGGAAACATAGACCCTGTTCACAAGATCATGCAGCACAGCGGGCGTCAGTTCCTGCAAGTTGGGATATTTCTTCGCCCGGAGGATGAACTGCTCAATGCTGTCGGCTTCTTCCTCCTGCTGGGCAATCTCCTGTTCCAAAAGCTGCATTTTCTCCGTCAGCTCTGTTTGCTCATTTTCATAGTCGGCGGACAGCTTTTCAAATCGGCTATCATTGATTTTGCCGGAGATATTGTCCTCATAGAGCCGTTTGAACAGACGGTCAAGCTCTTCCATCCTGCGCTGTGCCTGCGTGAGCTGTCTGCGCTTTGCGGCGAGTTCTTTCTTGAAGTCCTCCTTGCGTTTTGCTCCCAGCTTATCACGGAACAGGTCTTCACAATCGGAGATATACCAAAGCAGGATTTGCAGAAATCTTAGCACGCCCTTTTCCAGAACAACCGCACGGATGAAGTGCGTTCCGCACACGTCTTTTCCCTTCTTGCGAGAGGTAGAGCAGACGAAATGATCCTGTCGTTCTTCAAAGTTCCGCGAGGTGCAGTAGTACATTTTTTCTCCGCAATCGGCGCAGTAGGCAACGCCGGAAAAGAGGTTGCTCTTGCCCGTTCTTGCCGGTCTGCGTTTGTTGCGGCGCAGCTCCTGTACCCGCTGAAAGGTGTCCTCATCCACAATGGCTTCGTGGGTGTTGCGGAATATCTTCCATTGCTCCGGTGGATTCTCGAT
>JALFGI010000233.1 GCA_022777455.1 Clostridiales bacterium
ACATCCATACCCTGATTGGCAAGGAACAGCAGGTTCTCCACCATGTCGTTGAAGACCATGGGATTGGCATAGTTTAAATCCCACTGGAAGGGATAGAAGGAGGTCATGACAATCTGACCATCCGGAAGCTGCGTAAAGTTACCGGGGGCGGTGGTGGGAAATACCTGGGGCACGGTCTTTTCAAATTCCTTGGGGATATCCCAGTTATCGTAGAAGAAATAGCGGCTTCTGGCCACCGGATCACCGGCTCGGGCAGCCTTTGCCCAGGGGTGTTCCTCGCTGGTGTGGTTCAGCACAAAGTCCAGGCACAGCACCATGCCTTTTTCGTGGCAGGTATCTGCCAGTTCCGCCAGATCCTCCATGGTGCCTAAGTCTGGTCGAACCTTCCGGAAGTCGGATACGGCATAGCCGCCATCGGACTTGCCTTTGGGGGAATCCAGCAGGGGCATCAGGTGCAGATAGTTGATGCCGCATTCCGTGAGATAGGGCAGCTTTTCCTGCACGCCCTTCAAGGTTCCGCCGAAGTTGGCAGGGTACATCATCATACCCAGCAGTTTGTTGGAGCGATACCAATCCGGCTCAGCCAGACGCTTTTCATCGATGGCCCGCAGGGCATCCTTTCGGGCATTCCACTGTGCCTCCAGCATCTGAACAAAGTAATCAAATGCTCCCCGATCATTATGGTAAAGCTCACAATAGAGCCACTTCAGTTCATGATAGCAATGATCCAGACGCGTAGCAAAAACGGATTTCTCCATGGCAACCGCCTTCCTTTCTCTTGCGGAAAAGGGTCGGATGGCCCGACCCTTCGGAATTGTTCCAGCTGAATTTCGTCTTATCGAACGGAAACGATATGGCGGCTTCCTCAGTTTGCTGCCAGCAGAGCTTCCACTTCGCTGCGCTCCGGCATGGAGCGGATGGCGCCCTTCCGTGTCGTAACGATGTAGGCTGCCCCGTTGGCGAAGCGGAGCATAGTCTCCCGATCATCGGGAGTCAAACAGGCAATACCGTTTTCCAGCACAAAATTCAGCACGCTGGCGCAGAAGGTATCCCCAGCACCGGTGGTTTCGATGGTGCCGCCCAGCTTGAAGGAGGGCGCGAACACCGGTTCTTCCTCGCCGTAGAAGGAGTAGCTTCCATCGGCACCGGCAGTGACGTTAAGCACCTTAATGTTGGGGTAGGTTTTCTGGAGAATGGCAGCGCCCTTCACGAAATCCGTTTCCCCGGTCATGAATTCCAGCTCATTGTCGGCAATTTTCAGAATATCGCACTGGGAAAGTCCCCAGGCGATCTGCCGCTTGGCTTCCTCTAAATCCTCCCACAGAGGGGGACGGAGATTGGGGTCGAAGGAGATCAGCGCCCCGCCCTCCTTCGCCAGCTCTACCGCCTTGACCGTAGCAGCCCGGACACCCTCGTGGGTCATGGACAGGGTGCCGAAATGGAAAATCCGGGCATTGGCGATGGTGTCCTCCGGCAGTTCATCAGCAGTCAGCATCATATCCGCGCCGGGCTTGCGATAGAAGGAAAAGTCCCGGTCGCCGTTGGGGAAGGTCTGGACAAAGGCCAGGGTGGTGGGGATTTTCGGATCCATAATCAGATGCTCCGCGTTGATGCCCGCTTCCAGAATGGTATGCTGTAGTAGGCTGCCGAACATATCGTCGCCGACCTTACCCACAAAGGCGCAGGATTTACCCAGCTTTCGCAGCATAGCCAGCACATTGCAGGGCGCGCCGCCGGGACAGGCTTCAAACAGACCATTGCCCTGATTGCTGACGCCGTTTTTTGTAAAGTCAATCAAAAGCTCACCCAGAGCCACTACATCAAATTTTTCTGCCATGGATTAAATCTCCAAATCGTATTTTTCCACATCCATCAGCACGGTTCCGTCGCAGGAGAAGCTGATGGATTTTGCCTCCAGCGGGGTATAAATGACACTGGTGGCAGCCTGCTCGCCGTCGTTTACAAAGACCTCAAGGCTGTACCGGTCCATAATCAGCCGCAGCTTCAGCTCTCCATTTCCCGCAAACACCGGGAACTCCCGGACGTTGACGATATCGCAGGGCAGGCCGCTCTGGGTGCGGTCAATACGGACAATATTGGTGGCGGGTTTGAAGCGGATGGAGGTGCAATGCTCCCCATCCCGGGCCACATTGATCTTGAACCAGCGGTACATGGAGGCTTCATTGCCGGGGCGGACGGTCACCGTCATATCGATAAAGCGGCCGCCCACGCCCTGCAGGGAGTTCTCGCTGGTCATCATCACATTCTGATAGGCTACCTTGTTGATACGGTAGTTCTCAATTTCCCGGACCGGGGCCTGGCACAGCCGGCCATTTCGGATGGACAGCTCTCTGGGAATGGTCATCTGACCCATGAACTGCTGCTCCGGCAGGTGACTGCCGCAGGTTTCCCAGTTCTGCATCCAGCCGATCATCACCCGGCGGCCGTCATAGGTTTCCAGAGTCTGGGGAGCGTAGAAGTCAAGACCGTAGTCGATGGCCTGCACATTGTCCCGGAGCAAATGATTTTTCTGCTCATTCAGGTCGCCGATGATGCACACATTGGCGTTGCCGGGATGGAACTCCAAGCCCACCGCGTTCATCTCCTGGGGACTGGTCAGCAGGACATACTTGCCATCCAACTGGAAAAAGTCCGGGCATTCCCACATCTTGCCGTACTGGTTATGGCAGGAAGCCAGCTTGTTGATATACTCCCAGTGAATGGCGTCCTCGCTCTTGAAATACAGGATGCTGCCGCTGGTGTCCGGGGTGCGGTTGCCCACCACCATGTAGTACATCCCGTCCTCCCGCCAGATTTTGGGGTCACGGAAATCATGGACACTGCCGCCTTCCGGGATGTCCTCGGTACGGATGACCGGATTTGCTTCGTATTTCTCGTAGTTTACACCGTCGCCGATGGCGATGCACTGGGTCTGGAAGCTCTCCACCTTGCCGTTCTTACGGCGCACATTGCGAACACCGGTATACATCAGCAGATGCCGTCCGTCCGGCATTTCCACGGCGCCGCCGGAGAAGCAGCCGTCCTTGTCGTATTCCATATCCGGGGCCAAAGCAGCGGGAAGACGCTCCCACTTAATAAAGTCCTGAGTCTTTACATGACCCCAGTGCATGGGGCCCCATTTGATATCGTAGGGGTAATACTGATGGAACAGATGGTATTCCCCTTTGTAGGGGGCAAAGCCGTTGGGATCGTTGATCCAGCCGATGGGGGCAGTGACATGGAACTTTGGCAGCTCCGAAGCCACATAGGGGCTGTATTTTTTCTCAAAATCCCGGGCGCGCTGTAATTTTTTACTGGTCATAGAAATGCTCCTTTCGGGTGCAGATGCACAGAGGCTTTTCTGTGCTTTGACAAAAATCCGGGAATGCGGGTTTTCGTCAAAATCCAGAAGATAGTCTTCGTTCCCTGCCCCCGATAAGGGGGCAGGGATGTGGAAATCATGCGTAGTAGGCATCCAGATATTTCTGGAAGATTGCCAGATAGTCCTTCAGGCCATAGGCATCCAGATCAGACTGAAGCTTGTCCCAGTCCGCATCGGTAAAGCCGTTCATAATCCAGTCTGCCTTAGCGGTGTTGATGCACTTGGAGATGTCCGCCTGGAGGTCGGAAATCTTCTTGGTATCCTCCGTGCTCATGAACACATTGGGGAAGACATACTTGTGGTTCATGTCGGGGGTGTAGATGTCCTTAATCCAGTCCAGACGGTACTGGGCATCATCGGGGCAGGTGACATACACACCGTAGTAGCTGTCCAGAATGGCGAGGGGGCCGTTGACGCTCTCAGCTTCCCGGACTTCCACAGGGGAGGCATCACCCAGAGGCGCATGCTTCAGCATAGGCTCACCGTTGGCGTTGGTGCTCATTTCAAAGATATCGAAATCATCCTCTTCGCCGTAGGTGCCCCAGTTGTTCTGAGGAGACTGGATGGGCGCGTACATCTGATCCAGCCATGCGCAGACCAGAGCGGGATTCTTTGCTACAGCGGTAACAACGCAGCGACCGCGGTCAAAACCGGAGGTGAAGGAGCCGTTCTGGGCCGTGATGTTGCGCACATCCGCGGTCAGAGCGGGCAGGGGTTCCCAACCATTCAGGCTTGCAATGTTGGCAACGTCCCAGGAGAAGCAGACACCGTAGCGGCCAGACTTGCCCTTGGCAACGTAAGTAGACCATTCCTGGGTAAAGGCTTCGGGGTCGATGAGACCCTGGGCATACAGCTCATGGAGCCAGGCAATGCCCTTTTTGAATCCTTCGGAATTGGCGACACAGATGACCTCCTTGTTGTCGGTGACAGCAATGTGACGGCCGCGGTCGGGATCGCCATAGCCTTCGCCAAAGCCGTTGATCAGGATGCAGGGATCCTGGTCGCCGTCATTGACGATACATGCCATGGGGATAATATCGCCTTCGATGCCAAAGTGTGCCTTCAGGTCGGCAGCGTTATCGCGGAATGCCACCAGAACAGCTTCGAACTCGTCAACAGTGGTGGGCATTTCCAGATTCAGGTACTCCAGCCATGCGGTGTTGATGAAGCTCATGTTGCCAACGGTCTGGATGGCGGTCTTTTCGTAGCCCAGCTGCTCAATCCAGGGCAGTGCCCAGATGTGACCGTTTTCGTCGGTGCACATGGCCTTGTACTCAGGAGCCTGCTCGAAGACCTTGCACAGGTTGGGCATATACTTTTCAATGTATTCTTCCAGATTGATGATGACACCCTGCTTGGCGTACTTCAGCAGGTCGGTGTCGCCGAAGCCGGCGTTGAACACGAAGTCGGGCAGGGTTTTGACATTGGCCATTTCAAGGGCAATCTTCTCGCCCCACTGGTCGCCCTGAATGGTTTTCCATTCCACATGGACGTTGGTCTGCTCCTCCAGCCGCTTGAAGATGGTACGGTTGTTGGGCTCGGACTCGGTGCCGGCGGGGAAGTTGGTCAGACCCTTGATGGTTGCGGTTTCCGCCAGGGGGAACTGTAAGGTGGCGGGGTCTACCTCCAGACCGGAGGAATTGCCGCCGATTTCGCCGTTCTTGCCGCCGCAGCCGGCCAGCAGGGACAGGGTCATAACGACCACCAGCGCCAGGGACAATACCTTGGTAAACTTACTCATTGCGATTCTCCTCTTTATTATTATTTTTTCAGGCAGCGGCCTGGGTAAATACGGATGGCTTATCCCTTCACGGCACCTGCCATAATGCCATTGTCAAAATACTTCTGGAAGAAGGGATACAGGATCATCAGGGGAACGCTGGAGATGATAATGGTGGCGTACTTCAGCAGCTCTGCCAGCTGCGCCCGGGCTGCGGTACTCTGCATATCGGAAACCATGCCGGGTTCCGGCTGGCTCTGAATCAGAATGGCCCGCAGCACCAGCTGCAAAGGCTGCTTCGCTGCGTCGTTCAGGTAGATCATGGCGTCAAAGTAGCTGTTCCACATACCCACAAACTGCCACATGGCAATGGTGGCGATGATGGGCATACACAGGGGCAGCAGGATTTTGAAGAAGTAGACCATTTCGGAAGCACCGTCGATCTCGGCGGCCTCCTGCATATCATGGGGAATGCCCGTGTAGTAGGTGCGGGCAATAATCATGTTCCAAACGCTGAACGCGCCGGGAATCAGAATGGCCCAGATGGTGTCCAGCATTCCCAGATTGCTGATGAGCAGGTAGGTGGGAATCAGACCGCCGCCGAAGAACATGGTGATGACGAACATGACATTGAAGAAGCCCTTGCCCTTGAAGTCCGGGCGGGACATGGGGTAGGCTGCCAGCAGCGTCACCATGACGGAAATGATGGTGAACAAAACAGAGTAGATCATGGC
>JALFGI010000126.1 GCA_022777455.1 Clostridiales bacterium
CGATGCGGCCCACCGCCAGAATGCATCCGGTGACGATGCCATCCACGGCGTTGGGCAGCACCACGGTGCGGACCATGTGCCACTTCCCCGCCCCCAGGCCCAGGGCGCCCTCCCGGTAGGACTGAGGAACCGTCTTCAGGCTCTCCTGGGTGGTGCGGACGATGGTGGGCAGGATCATAATGACCAGGGTCAGGCCGCCCGCCAGGATGCCGGGAGCTAGGCCCATCTTCTGCACAAAGAACAGCATGCCCACCAGGCCGAAGATGATGGAGGGGATGCCCGTCAGGGTCTCCGTAGCGAATTCGATGAGCTCCACCATTTTGTGGTTGGAGGCGTACTCCGTCAGGTAGATGGCGGCACCCACGCCCAGGGGCAAAACGATGAGCATAGCCACGAAGATGATATAGAGGGTGTTGAGGATGTTGGGCAGGATACCGATGGTATCCTTGATATAACTGGTTTGGGTGGTCAGCAGTTCCCAGGAGAGGTTTCTCAGCCCTCGGTAGAAGATATACCCGATGAGGAACACCAGCAGTGCGCAGGTCAGTCCCGCGCAGAGCCACAGCAGGGCCCGGAGTCCTTTATCGTAGGCCCGGCGGCGGGGAGACAGTTTTTGCTCCATGTCTCAGTCCTCCTTCTTCCCCTTGATGAACACGTTCAGCAGCACGTTGATCAGCATGATGAACAAAAACAGCACCAGGCCAATGGAGAACAGGGCATCCCGCTGCAGGGAGCCCACCGGGGCATAGGACATTTCGGAGGCGATGGCGGTGGTCATGAACCGCACCGGGCCGAAAAGCTCCGGCATATTGGGCACGTTGCCGGACACCATGATAATGGCCATGGCCTCGCCGATGGCCCGGCCCACGCCCAGCACAATGGCGGTGGCAATGCCGCTTTTGGCAGCGGGAATGCTGACCCGGAAATAGGTCTCCAGCTCCGTTGCACCCAGGGCCAGGGAAGCATCCTCGTATTCCTTGGGCACGGCGCGCAGGGCGGTTTCGGACACATTGATGATGGAGGGCAGAATCATAATCGCCAGCACAATGATGGCCGCAAATAGCGTGGCGCCGGAAGACAGCCGGAACAGGCTCTGGATGGCCGGCACCAGGACGATCATACCCACCAGGCCGTAAACCACGGAAGGGATCCCCGCCAGCAGCTGCACTAACCTGCGAATCGCCCCAGCCAGTCTGGAGGGCGCCACCTTGGCAAGGAACACCGCCGTCAGCAGGCCGATGGGAACGCCGATGAGCACCGCCCCCGCCGTGCCGCAGACACTGGTGAGCAGAAAGGGTAAAATGCCGTAGGAGGGCTCCACCGTGGTGGCGGTGGGCTTCCAGATTTTGCCCAGGAAGAACGCCTTCGGGCCGATCTCAATCATGGCAGGCAGCCCGGAGAGGATGAGATAAATGCAGATACACAGCACAAAGCCCACTGTGATGATACCGCAAAGGAAGAACAGCATATTCATGCTGTTCTCCAGTGCGGCTTGTCTGGCCGATTTTCTCCTCATGGTTACTGCTGGGCAGCTTCTTCGCTCTGGGGAGCGGGAACGGCACCGGCCATGGTGATCAGTTCGGCAGCATCTTCACTGAGCATGTAGTCGAAGAAGGCCTGGGCGGCTTCGCTCAGTTCCCCCTCTGCCAGGGTGACCAGATTGAAGGGACGCTGGATGACGTAGCTGCCGTCCACAATATTCTCGGCGGTGCATTCCATACCTTCCACGGTGAGCACCTTGATGCCTTCCTGGCCTTCCACTGCGGCATAGGAGGCGTAGCCGATGGCGTTCTCACTGCTCTTCACCGCGGCGATCACGGCGCCGGTGGAGGTGAGCTCCTGAGCCAGGACGCATTTGTCAGTGGTCTTGGTGATGGACTCGAAACCATCCCGGGTGCCGGAGCCGGCTTCCCGGCCGATGCAGGCGATGTCACCCTTGCCGCCGAAGTCGGCCCAATCGGTGACTAAGCCAGTGAAGATGGCGGCGATCTGCTCCACGGTCAGGTCATCCACGGGGCAATTTTCATTGACGATGATGGCGATGCCGTCCAGGGCCAGGGTGGTGGCAACCAGGCCCTTCTCCACCTCGGCGTCCTTCAGGTTCCGGGAGGCCAGGCCGATGTCGCAGGTGCCGGTGGCCACGGCTTCGATGCCAGTGCCGGAGCCGGTGGCGTCATAGGTGATGGTCACCTTGTCGTTGTCTTCCATGAACTGCTCGGACAGGATGCCGATCACCTTTTCCATGGAGGTGGAGCCGTTGGTGGCAACGGTGCCGCTGAGCTTCTCCGCAGCGGCGGACACGGTCAGCAGGCTCACCGCCATGACCAGGCTCAGAAGAATTGCAATTGTCTTTTTCATAATCAAAATCTCCTTTTTATTCGCTATTTCCCCAGCCAGGCTTTCCCTTGGCTGTATCCATAGCTTACCAAAGCCATGTAAACTCCACTATCGCAGCAAGGTAAAGTTCTTGTAAACCAATGAAAAATTGTTGTTTCATGTTCGCACCATCGTAGGGGCGGCTATTAGCCGCCCGCAACGTAACGGAACCGCGCGCTTGGTTGAATGGCATGCAATCCGTACCCATTGTAGGGGAGGCTCTCAGCCTCCCGCTTTTGTTCCGGGTTCTGCGTGTTCGGTTGAATGGCACCACGTCCGACACAGTACGAATTCGCCCAAGCTGATTCGTTATTGCAGGTTTGTACCGCGCGGGAGGCTGCGAGCCTCCCCTACAGTTTGATCGTTTTGCTGTGGGAATTCGCCCAACCCGGTTCATCGTTTTTGGCTTGTACTGCGCGGGCGGCTGGTAGCCGCCCCTACGGTGGCATGGACGTAATTTGTACCCGCCAAATTACAATTTATCTGTTTTCTATCTTATTCCACGCTGTATTTTTTCCGGTAAGTCAGATACCGGTCCTCGAATTTTTCCCGGTCCTCCTTCATGGCCCGCAGGGACTCGTGGAGGTTCAGGTTGCCCTCGTGCATATCCAGCACGCAGCCGGCGATGTTGGAGCAGTGGTCGGACACCCGCTCCAGGGCGGTGAGCAGGTCGGACCAGACGAAGCCCGCCTCAATGCTGCACTTTTCCTGCTGCAGCCGGAGAATGTGGGCGGTGCGCAGCTGCTCCTTCAGCCCGTCGATCACCTGCTCCAGAGGCTCCACCAGTCCGGCAGGACCCAGGTCGTCGCGGAGGAAGGCATCCAGGGACAGATCCAGAATCTCACTGACCGCCCCGGCGAGGATGCTCAGCTCCTTGCTTGCCTGGGGAGAAAGGGCCAGATCCTTGCTGCCCAGCTCTTCGGCGGATTGGACAATGTTCACCGCATGGTCGGAGATCCGCTCGAAATCGCCGATGATCTTCAGCAGCTTCGCCGCCTCGTTGCTGTCGGAGGCGCTGATCCGGCGGGTGCTGAGCTTCACCAGGTAGGTGCCCAGAATGTCCTCGTAGTGGTCGGTCTGTTCCTCCGCCTGACGCACCTGCTTGGCCAGCGCGGGGGTATAGTCGGCGAGGGCGGCGATGCTCTGCTTCATGGCACCCACGGCGCAGTTTGCCATGTCGGCAGCCACCTTCCGGCACCGCTCCAAAGCCACGGGGGGCGTGGTGAGCAGGCGCTCGTCCAGTTCGCTGAACACCTCCGGCTTCTTGTCGTCGGGCACAATGGCGCACACCAGCTTTTCCAGCAGGCCGGACAGGGGCAGCATGAGCACGGTGCACAGCACATTGAACACGGAGTGGGCCACGGCAATGCCAAACAAGCTGGCGCTTTCATTCAGCATCGCGGGAGCGAACAGCCATTTCACCAGGCAGAACACCGTCAGCCACACCGCGGTGCCGATGACGTTGAAGCTCAGGTGCACCATGGCCGCCCGCTTGGCGTTCTTGTTGGCGCCGATGGCAGAGATCATGGCGGTGACGCAGGTACCGATGTTCTGGCCCATGATAATGGGAATGGCCGCGCCGTAGCTCACCTGTCCGGTGACCGCCAGGGCCTGGAGAATGCCCACGGAAGCGGAGCTGGACTGAATGATGGCAGTGAGCACCGCCCCGGCCAGCACACCCAGAACGGGATTTTGGAACATGATGAACAGATTCTGGAACGCCGGCACATCCCGCAGCCCGGAGACGGCGGCGGACATGGACTCCATGCCGAACATCAGGGTAGCGAAGCCCAGAAGGATCGTGCCGGTATCCTTTTTCTTGTCATTTTTGCTGAACATGTAAAAGATGATGCCCACAAAGGCCAGCACCGGCGTAAAGGAGGAGGGTTTCAGCAGCCGGATGAAGATATTGCTGCTGGAAATCCCCGCCAGGCTGAGAATCCAGGCGGTGACGGTGGTGCCGATGTTGGCACCCATGATCATGTTGATGGCCTGGCGCAAGGTCATCAGGCTGGAGTTGACGAAGCCCACCACCATCACCGTGGTGGCAGAGGAGCTCTGGATCACGGCGGTCACGGCCAGGCCCGTCAGCAGGCCCGCCACCTTGTTGGTGGTCATCTTCCCAAGCAGGGTGCGAAGGCTCCCCCCTGCCCTTCTCTCCAAAGCCTGGCCCATCACATTCATGCCGAAGAGAAACAGGCTCAGTCCGCCGATCAGATTCAGAAACTGGAATAAATCCATAGAAAACGGTTCCTTTCCATTATTTTTTGTATCTGACTTTATGGTAATCTTACAATGTAAAATCCGCTATCGCGGTTTTGTAAAGAACATGTAAAGTGAAGTGTAGGGCGCTTCATCCCAATGCGCACTGGGCCGGCGTGTAATCCGGGGCTCCTGGGTAAAGCCCGGTAACGTTTCTGCATGCTTGGTTGAATGGCATAATGTTCAAAACTCCTCCCCGTAGGGGCCGTTCATCTCACCGATAAAAAATCCCACGGGAATTTTCCCGTGGGGTTCCTTATTCACCTTGGGCCAGGGTCACGATGTCGCCCACACCCTCCAGAATCATGGTGGGCTGATAGGCGTAGGCCTTCACCGTCTCCCGGGTGGAGACCCCGGAGAGCACCAGCACCGTGGACATGCCGCTTTCCATGCCGGAGATCACGTCCGTATCCATCCGGTCGCCGATCATCACCGCCTCGGCGCTGTGGCAGCCCAGCAGATTCAGGCCGTTTCGCATCATCAGGGGGTTGGGCTTGCCGCAGAAATAGGCCTGCTTCCCGGTGGCGATTTCCACAGGTGCAGTGAGGGCCCGGCAGGCGGGGGCGATGCCCTGATCGATGGGGCCGGACACGTCGGAGTTGGCGCCGATGAGCCTTGCACCCTTGATCACCAGGTTCACCGCCTTAGTCAATGTGTCCAGAGAGTAGGCCCGGCCCTCGCCGATGACCACATAGTCCGGGTTCACATCGTTCATGGTGATCCCCGCGTCGTACAGCGCGTTCAGCAGCCCCGCCTCTCCGATGACATAGGCGCTGCACCCGGGGGCCTGCTCCTTCAAAAAGGCCGCGGTGGCCAGGGCGCTGGTATAGAAATGCTCCTGGGACACCTCCAGGCCCATCCGTGCCAGCTTCTGCTGCAGCTCCCTGGGGGTGGAGCCGCTGTTATTGGTAAGGAAGAGGAATTCCTTCTTCTCCCGCTGCAGCCAGCCGATGAACTCCGCCGCCCCCGGCAGCAGCCGGTTGCCGTGGTAGAGCACACCGTCCATGTCACAGATAAAACCCTTGGTATTTTGAAAATCGATCATCGTATTCTCCTTGATATTGGTTTTCTACTATTATCCGCCGCCGATGTAAAATCCACTACCGCGCCGGCGTAAAATGGAGGCAAAGAATCTGTAAACACAGTTTTGCCCTGCCCAGCTTAGCGGCTTCGGTTCGACAGGAGCACTGATTTTTTATAAAAATGTCACAATTTCCCTGTTGCATTTTTAGCAAAGAATGCTATAATGTCCTTCCGAAGAAAACACCATCTTCAAAAAACCAGTCCGAAAAGACAAAGGAGAACGCAACATGAAAAACACAAAGAAATTTGCCGCACTGCTGCTGGCTGCCGTTTTGATGCTCACCTTCACCGCCTGCGGTGACAAGGCTGCTGAGCCCACCACTGAGGCTACCACCGAGGCTACTGCCGAAGCCACTACCGAGGCTACCACCGAAGCCACCACCGTGGCCGAGCCCCAGGCCGGCGAGTACACCATCTACAACACCACCGGCGACGTGGTCACCGAGCTGTACCTGTACCTGGTTGGCGCTGAGGACAAGGGCGAGAACTTTGCCGGCGAGGGCCTGGCCGACGGCGAGAGCGTGGTCATCACCAAGAACGCCGACAGCGAGGAAGAGGCCAAGGCCATGACCTTCGTTCTGGAGTACGTCTACGGTGATCAGACCGTGAAGTACGAGACCATCCACTTCGAGGTTGTTTCCATCAGCCTGAAGAGCGTGGATGCCGTCTCCGGCGCCACCCCCATCGCCTTTGCCAAGCCCGAATAATTCTGCATAAAATGCCCCTCGCCAAATGGCGAGGGGCATTGACAAAGCACAGAATCTGCGCTATACTATTCGCAGAGAAAGGGCGCTGCGACAAGCGGTTTACCCTAAGCGATAATGTGGTTTACAAAATAGAAACCGTCACTTGCCAGAGTGGCGGTTTCTGCTTTTTACTCTGATCGTTATCGTCCAGTTGAGGACATGAAACGTCAATGTAATTGGCATGACCTCACCCCCTTTCGGGTGGTGTGGCAAACCGCCTGCCGTTGTGCAGCGCCCAGCGCTTCCTCGAAGCGCCGCGTACAGTATCCCATACATTTCATCAAAAGTCAACATTTTCGCAGAAAAAGAGCCGCTCCAAAACCGGAACGGCTCTTCAAAATTATCGCATCACCAGCTCGCCATTTTGGCAATCCACGGTGACGGTCTGGCCGGGGGTGATGTCCCCTTTCAGGATGCGCTTGCTGAGCATGGTCTCCACAGTATGCTGCACATAGCGGCGCAGGGGCCGGGCACCGAACTCGGGGTTGTAGGAGGCGTCGATGATGGCGTCCTTGGCCGCCTGGGTAACCTGGCAGGTGATTTGCTGCTGCTGAAGGCGCCGGTTCAGCTTGTCGATCTGCAGGTCGATGATCTTCGTCACGTTCGCCCGGGTCAGGGGTTTGTAGAACACGATTTCATCCAGCCGGTTCAGGAATTCCGGACGGAAGGAGCGGCGCAGCAGAGTCTGAACCTGATTTTTCGCTTCCTCGCTGATGTTGCCCTCCCGGTCGATGCCCCCCAGCAGGTACTCGGAGCCCAGGTTGGAGGTGAGGATCAGGATGGTGTTCTTGAAGTCCACGGTGCGGCCCTGGGAATCGGTGATCCGGCCGTCGTCCAGCACCTGCAGCAGGATGTTGAACACATCGGGATGGGCCTTTTCCACCTCGTCGAACAGCACCACGCTGTAGGGCTTCCGGCGGACGGCCTCCGTCAGCTGGCCGCCTTCCTCATAGCCCACATATCCGGGAGGCGCGCCGATGAGCCGGGAGACGGAGAATTTCTCCATATACTCGGACATATCGATACGCACCATGTTGCTCTCGTCGTCGAACAGGGCTTCCGCCAATGCCTTGGCCAGCTCCGTCTTGCCCACGCCGGTGGGGCCCAGGAACAGGAAGGAGCCGATGGGCCGGTTGGGGTCCTGGATGCCGGCACGGCTGCGCTGGATGGCCTCAGTGACGGCGGTGACGGCTTCGTCCTGGCCCACCACCCGCTTGTGGAGGGTTTCGTCCAGGGTTAAGAGCTTCTCCCGCTCCCCCTGCACCAGCCGGGACACGGGGATGCCGGTCCAGCGCTCCACGATTCTTGCAATCTCATCCTCGGTCACCCGGTCCCGGAGCAGATTGTCCTCCCGGGCGGAATTCACCTTCTGCTCTTCCTCATTGAGCTTTCGCTGGGCCTCGGGCAGGCGGCCGTATTTCAGCTCCGCGGCCTTTTCCAGGTCGTAGTTCTGCTCCGCGGCCTCGATCTGCCGGTTCAGGTCCTCGATGGTCTCCCGGAGCTGCTGCACCCGGCCGATGGCATTCTTTTCATTTTCCCACTGAGCCTTCATGGCATTGAAGCTGTCCCGCTCCTCCGCCAGCTCCTTTTGCAGCTTGGCCAGGTTGGCCTTGGAGAGCTCGTCGTCCTCCTTCTTCAGCGCGGCTTCCTCAATCTCCATCTGGATGATCTTCCGGGACACCGCGTCCAGCTCCGTGGGCATGGAGTCCATCTCTGTACGGATCTGGGCACAGGCCTCGTCCACCAGGTCGATGGCCTTATCCGGCAGGAACCGGTCGGTGATATACCGGTGGGACAATGTGGCGGCGGCGATGATGGCGGGGTCGGTGATTTTCACACCATGGAAGACCTCGTAGCGTTCCTTCAGGCCACGGAGGATGGCAATGGTGTCCTCCACCGTGGGCTCATCCACCTGCACCGGCTGGAACCGGCGGGCCAGAGCGGGGTCTTTTTCAATATAGGTGCGGTATTCGTCCAGGGTGGTGGCGCCAATGCAGTGCAGCTCACCCCGGGCCAGCATGGGCTTCAGGAGGTTGCCCGCGTCCATGCTGCCCTCGGTTTTGCCCGCCCCCACAATGGTGTGCAGCTCATCGATGAACAGCAGAATTCTGCCCTCGGACTGCTTGACCTCGTTGAGGACAGCCTTCAGCCGCTCCTCGAACTCGCCCCGGTATTTGGCACCGGCAATCAGGGCACCCATGTCCAGGGCGAAGACGGACTTATCCTGCAGCGCCTTGGGCACATCCTTTTTCACGATCCGCTGGGCCAGGCCCTCGGCGATTGCGGTTTTGCCCACGCCGGGTTCGCCGATGAGCACGGGGTTATTCTTGGTCTTTCGGGACAGAATGCGGATGACGTTGCGGATTTCCTCATCCCGGCCGATCACCGGGTCCATCTTCTGTTCCCGGGCCCGCTTCACCAGGTCGGTGCCATATTTCTCCAGGGCGTCATAGGTGCCCTCGGGGCTGTCGGAGGTGACCCGCTGGTTGCCCCGCACGGCCTGGAGCGCTTTCATCGCCTCGTCCGCCTGGATGCGGTAGGTGCTCAGCAGGTTTTTCACACTGCCCCGGGCCGTATCCAACAGGCCCAGGAACAGGTGCTCCACGGAGATGAATTCATCCTTCATGTGCTCCGCCCGGTCCTGGGCGGCGATAAGGGTCTGGTTCAGGTCGTTGCTGATATAGATTTTGTCCGCCTCCCGGGCGCCGGTGACCCCGGGGAGCTTGCGAAGCTCCGCCTGGGCGGCTGCCTGGAGGCTTTCCACGGTGATGTCCATCTTCCGCAGCAGCTGGGGTACCAGTCCCCCGTCCTGCTGCAGCAGGGCTGTGAGCAGATGGATTTGCTCCAGCTGCTGGTGATTGTTCCGAATCGCCAAGTTCTGGGCATTCTGAATAGCTTCCTGGGATTTCTGCGTAAAGTTCTGAAGATTCATAGCGATCCTTCCTTTCTGCTTTTAGCACTCTCATAATGTGAGTGCTAAATCATTTGTCTTTACTATACCCCATTTTTCCAAAATGTCAAGGGGGCATTCATGGGAAGCATAATTTGTTTACAATTATGGCCCGGAAAGAATAATTGGAATTTGGCGTACCGGAACTGACGCACCCCTTGGCTCCCCCTATGGGGGAGCTGGCTGCCCCATAGGGCAGACTGAGAGGGCCAGCATGGCGTGATTTCGGCTGCTATTATCTTACTGAGGCACCCTCTCAGTCAGCCTGACGGCTGCCAGCTCTCCCAAAGTGAGAGCCAAGGGCGCCGTAAGCGCCAGCGCGATAAATTACAATTTCCGACGAAAAACCGGTGCGGCAAAACCGCACCGGTGTTCGTGATTCGCGTTATTCCGCCGGGCGGAAGGCCTCGCCGTGGAGGAGGATTTGCTGGTTGCTTCCAGCCACCCAGGATAGGTCCTCCAGGCTTGAAAAACCCTCGTCCTCCCCGGCGTAGGCGGCCAGGGCGCGCAGGGCAAGCTCAGCTGTGCTCAGTTCTCCGGAGAAGGTGTTCAGGCTGGCGCAGGCGGTGCTCAGCAGCCCTTGGTCATTCAGGTAGGGGGCGCGGATGCTGCCGTCGGAATAGGTGTAATAGATCGCCGCGTCCTTTTCCAGAACGGGGAAGCTGCGGCAGGACACAACAGCGCCGGGGGTATTGTACAGCACCGTGCCCAGCTGGCGGACCTGGCCCTGAACCAGATCCAGCACATTCAGGCCGAATTCATCGGTGCACATGGCCCGGGTGAAGCCGTCAAAGCTGGTGATATAGCCGTTCACACACCCCTGCTCCTCCAGGGTATCCGCCACGGCGTCGCACAGGAAGGCGTTGAGCAGGATGCCGAAGTCCACAAAGCTGTCCACCTCATTCTCCCGGGCGTAGTCCAGATATTCCTGGGACACCTCCAGCCGGAGGGTGTTGCCCGGGAGGAGCCTGACCTGTACCGCCTCCGGGTCATTGGCAAAGGCAGCGATCTCCCCGGCGAACTGGGCCGCCGCTTCCGACCGTTCCGGGTCGAAATGCTCCGCCTGGGCGTCATCACCGCAGGCAAAGAGGCTGTGGTACTGCTCCATCAGGGGGGCGAAATAGGGCAGCCGGCTGCCGGCTTCCTCCACCCGGGCAAAGGCATTGTACACAAGCGCATCCACGGTGATGTCCGTGTTGGGCTGGGTGTTCAGGGTATGCAAGTTTACATAACCTTCCATTTCCACATTGCTGAGTACCCGGTAGGCATGGTCAAGGGCCTTGGAATAGCCGGAGGATACTGCCCGCAGTTCGTCCCGGGGGGACTGATCGGACTTACCGATGTTGTAGTACAGCAGGAAGTCCTGGGCGATGCCGGTTTCATGGTCCACCGGTTCAATCTGCTGCCAGCCTGTTTTGGTGCTGAACACACTGTTGAGCGCCGTGCCGAAGGCGACGGCTGCCACCACAAGGGCCACCACCAAGCAAATAACCCGTATTGTGAGATGCTCATCACTCACCTCCAGCCTGGTCTTGGGCCGGATCGCCGGCTCTCTTCTTCTGGCATAACGGGACATATCGGGCTCCTTTCCCTCTTGATCATTTTTGTTGCATATCGGTTTTATCGGTAAATTGTAATTTAGCAGTGTGATGGGCGGCCGAAATACCTTCCCCCGAGGGGAAGGTGCCCCAGTGCGCACACTGGGGCGGATGAGGAACGGCGATGCAGTGGGATAAGGAATGCACCCAAATAAAACGGATAAAGGACTCGGTTTTAGCCTTTTTACGAACTACGTCGGAATGTTTCAGATTTCGCCGTTCCTCATCCGACCCGGCTTGCGCCGGGCCACCTTCCCCCCGGGGGAAGGTATTCTCACCGCACCTGGTTCCATTCAACGTACCACTCAATAATCGTTACGTGATCGGCGGGGTCAAGACCCCGCCCTACGAACGGGAACGCTAAACAACAATTTATCCCCCTATCGGGGTGGGATGATGACGCCCCCTCGGTGTGAGGGGGCGTTGGGGATGGTTAAATGATTGCAAGCAACAGCAGTAATCCGAACAGGCCCAGGATCACCGCCCGGAAAATCAGGCCGGCGATGGCGCCCTTTTTCAGGGCCCGGAAATTCCGCAGGTAATTCCTGCTCTTGAACACCTGACCCGCAATCAGACCCAGGATGGGCAGGAAGAACGCCAGGAACTTATACCAGAAGCTGCCGGTATCGTGGATGGGATGGTCCAGGATGATCTCCTGCTGCGTGAACTCCTGGGGCTTCTCCGCCTCCCGCTTGGCCTTCTCCTCGGGGGTGAGGATGGTGATGGATTTCAGCTTCTTGCCCTCGGCCCGGAGCTGCTTGTAGTGTTCAATCTCCGCCTTGTTGCCATAGACGAAGTGGTTGTGGCCGATGTCCACCATTTCCGGCTTGTCCACAGCGTAATCGTGGACACTGGGGTCATAGGTGAACAGCTCCTTGTTCTTTTCCAGAACAGGGTCGGGGATGGGAATGGCGGAAATCAGGCTGCGGGTGTAGGGATGCATGGGGAAGTCGAAGAGCTCCTCGGCTTCCGCCACCTCCACGATCTCGCCCTTGTAGATGATGCCGATGCGGTCGGAGATGAACCGGACAATGGACAGGTCATGGGCGATGAACAGGTAGGTGGTGCCCTGTTCCCGCTGGAACTTCTTCAGCAGATTCAGCACCTGGGCACGGATGGACACGTCCAGGGCGGAGATGGGCTCATCGGCCACCACCAGCTCCGGCTCCATAACCATGGCCCGGGCCAGACCGATACGCTGGCGCTGGCCGCCGGAGAATTCGTGGGGGTAGCGGGTCAGGTGCTCGGGCAGCAGACCGACCTCTTTGATGATGTTATCCACCTTGGCCACCCGGTCGGCTTCGTCCTTGTACAGATGGAAATTGTACAGGCCCTCGGAAATGATATAGTCCACGGTGGCCCGCTCGTTCAGGGAGGCGGCGGGGTCCTGGAAGACCATCTGGATGTTGCGGATGACCTCCCGGTCCAGGCTGTGGGGAATCTTGCCGGAGATGCGCACGCCCTTGTACAGGATTTCGCCCGCGGAGCAGGGATTGACCCGGATCACGGCCCGGCCAATGGTGGTCTTGCCGGAACCGGACTCGCCGATGAGGGAGAAGGTCTCTCCCTTGTAGATGTCGAAGGAAGCATTCTTGATGGCCTTGAAGGCTTTGTCCCCCTTGCCGAAGGTGATGTCCACATTCCTCAGGGAGACCAGAACCTCCTTGCCCGTCCGGGGGTCAATGGGGCCATGCTCCGGAAAATGTTTGGCAGTTGCCTCTTGTGCATTACTCACGACGCATAACCTCCTTTTCAAATATTGAAGGCTTCCAGAAGCTTCTCGTGAAGGTTCCGGATGGCTTCGGGCTTCTCAACCTTGGGTGCTCTGGGATCCAGCAGCCAGGTCTTGGCGAAATGGGTCTCGGATACCTGGAACATGGGGGGATCCATCAGGGTATCGATCTTCAGGCAGTAGGGATTCCGGGGGGCGAAGGGATCGCCTACAATGGTGTTGTACAGAGACGGCGGCGTGCCGGTGATGGAATACAGGGTGGTGTTCCGCTGGGCAAGCTGGGGAAGGCTGGACAGCATCGCCCAGGTGTAGGGATGCCGGGGATCGTAGAACACATCCTCCACGGTGCCCAGCTCCACAATCTGACCGGCGTACAGCACGGCCACCCGGTCGGCGATGTTGGCCACCACGCCCAGGTCATGGGTGATGAACACGATGGTGTAGCCGAATTCCTTCTGCAAATCCTTGATGAGCTTCAGAATCTGGGCCTGGATGGTCACGTCCAGGGCGGTGGTGGGCTCGTCGCAGATCAGGATCTTGGGCCGGCAGCTCAGGGCAATGGCGATGACGATTCTCTGGCGCATACCGCCGGAATACTGGAAGGGGTAGTCATCAAACCGATTCTCGGCGTTGGGG
The DNA here is from genome assembly GCA_022777455.1 of Clostridiales bacterium. The sequence goes on from JALFGI010000126.1 coordinate 13,384, forward strand.
ATGCCCACCTTCTTCATCAGCTCAATGGCCCGGATTCTGGCTTCGGTCTCGGAGCAGTCCTGGTGCTTGAGGATGATGGAGGTGATCTGCTCGCCGATGGTGATGATGGGGTTCAGGGAGGTCATGGGGTCCTGGAACACGGTGGCAATCCGCTTGCCCCGAACCTGGGACAGGTCCTTGGCGTACTTCACGTTGGCCAGGTCGAAGATGCACTTGCCATGGAGCTTCTCGGGGGTTTCATCCAGCAGCTTCACCCGGTAGATGGCCGGGGCGAACACATCGTTGCGCACATCGTCGCTGGTCAAATCCAGGCCCTGGCGCATGGCTTCCTTCAGGCAGCTCATGAGCTTGGTCAGGATTTTCTGCCTGGTAATGAAGTCATACCGTCCGACGGACAGATAGACCTCCTTGGCCAGCTCCAGATTCCGTGCCTTCTGGGCATCGGTGATGGGAGCGGCGCAGAGGGAATCGTACTTGGCCTTCAGTTGGGCCATTTTCTTGGAATATTCTTCCCGGTAGGCAGTATCCTGCCTGGCCTGGGCGGCACGGGCCTTGGTGGTCTGCTTTTTCTTGGACTCCATGGCCTTGATCTGCCGGTCCAGCTCAGCCAGCTGGGCGGCGGTCTGCTTCAGCTTTTCCCGCTCGGCCTTGGGGTCGATGGTCTGCTTCAGGTTAAAGGTCTCGGCCCGCTGGTAGTTGAGCTCTGCCAGTTCCTTGTCCAGGGCCTCCTCTTCCTCAAGGGAAAGGGATGCCTTTCTCTTGGCCTCGGATTCCAGGCACTTCATCTGCTTGTAGATTTCCGCGCCGCTTTCCAGCTTGGCGTATTCGTCCAGTTTGGCGGCAATGGAGCGAATCTTCCGGTTCTGGGCATCGCCCAGCTTCACGGTGAAATCGGCCAGGGATTCATCAGAGAAGATGATCTTGCCCTGATCCACAAAACCGTTGGAATCCAGCATATTGGCGAAGGTCTTGGTGAACACGCTCTTGCCGGAGCCGGACTCGCCCACGATGGCGATGGATTCGTTTTCATAAATATCCAAGGAGATGCCCCGGATGGCGGTGAGGGTTCTGCCCCGGACATGGAATTTCACAACCAGGTCCTGGACGGACAGCAGTACTTTCTTCTCCATATCTGCTCCCCCTTACATCATATGGTTCCTGGGGTCGGATGCGTCGCCCAGGTTCTGTCCCGCCACATACAGCACAATGGCAATGATGGAGGCCAGGATGACCGGGCTCCAGAATTCCATCTGCCAGCCGGGGGTAAGCATGGCGCTCTGGGCATTGGTAATCAGCTTGCCCAGGGTGGTTTCAGTGAGGCCCAGTCCGATGAATGCCAGGAATACCTCCATACCGATGTAGCTGGGAATCTCCACAGCGGCTTGGGTGACGATGATGGAGGTCAGGAAGGGCAGCAGGTTCTTGGTGGTGATCCGCATGGTGGGGGTACCCAGGCAGCGGGAAGCCAGATTATACTCCCGGTCACGGATAATCAGCACCTGGGTGCGGAAGAAATGGGCAATGGGCAGCCATCCGGTGATGGTCAGGGCGAACACCATGGTCCAGAATCGGGGACGGAAAATCAGCACCAGCACGGAGCACAGCAGCTGATAGGGGATGTTGCCCACAACGTTATACAGCTCCAGCATAAACTTATCCGCCCGCTTGGAGTAGCCCCACAACGCACCCACAAGGATGCCCACGGTCAGGTTGATGGCGGCGCACACCAAGGCCAGGGCAATGGAGATTCTGGCGCCATGCCACACGGCGTCGAAGGTGGAGCCGCCGGAAGCGCCGGTGCCCAGAATCCAGTGGATGTTATAACCGAATTTATCCATGGCGGCCATGGGGGACAGATGCTTGGCGGTGGAATCCATCAGGTTGGCAAACTCGTCATAGCCGGACAGGGGCGGGTAGATGAAGGCAAAGCCAATGACCACTGCCAGAACGATCAGGACGAAGATGTTGATCTTCTTCCGGAAGAACACACGGAACACGGACTTCCAATAGGAGTACCGGGGAGCCGTGATGCGCTCTGCCTCCTCGTCGCTATGGGGCTGGATGGAGAAAAGCTCCTCCTCGCCAAAGCCCAAATGATCGATTTTCACTTTTTCTTGACTCATCTTGGCTCACCTCGCTTTTGTACTGAAGGAAATTCTCGGGTCAACCATGGCCATCAGCACATCGCCCAGGATCAGCGAAACGACGCTGAGAACTCCATAGAACAGGCAAACGCCCACGATCACATTGTTGTCATAGGTCTGGATTGCCGTGACCATCAGGCCGCCGGTACCGGGGATGGAATAGACCCGCTCGGTGTAGAAGGCACCCACCAGGCTGAACAAAACGCTGGCGGGAATTCCCTGGACAATGGGCACCACGGCATTGCGCATGATGTGCTTGCGGAAGATTTCTCCCTCCACCAGACCGTTGGAACGGGCGAAGCGAACATAGTCGGAATTTTTCTGATCGATCATATACCGGCGCATCCAGCGCATGAGTCTTGCGATGCTGGGCATGGCCAGGGAGACGATGGGCAGGATATACATCATCTTGTTGGTGGATTCCAGGTCAAAGGATGTGGGAATGCCCAAGGCATAGCCCAGTGTTTTGACCATGAAGATATAGGACAGTGCGGGCACTGCGGTGATGAACACGATATAGAAGGTGCCGATCTTGTCCAGCAGGGAATCCGCCTTCTGGGCCATGAGCACACCCAGGGGCAGGCCGATCACATAGGCAAGGATCACTGCCAGGATGCCAAACAGGAAGGAATAGCCCATCTTGGAGTTGCCGTTTTTCACGGTGCTGGTCTGGGTATAGTCGTCGGTATAGCGGGAGCTGTACAGAAGCTCACCGGCCTCCAAGGAACCGGGAACATAGGTTGCGGTGTGCAGGTCGTCGGCGCTCTCCTCCACCAGGCCGGTGGGATAGGTGATGGTGGTGGGAACATAGGCGCCCTGGGAGCGGGTCATTGTATCAAAAACATCGATTCCCTGGTTTACCACAAAGGATTTACCCAGGCGAAGGGTGAGAAAATTCTGATGGATATAGGGGAATTGGTTGTCAAAGTACAATAGGTACTTGTGGTTTGTGCCGTTTCCCATAATGGCAGGGGAGAATTTTTCTCCGCCGTACATCGGGTCATAGAGCGTGAAGGTAAGCTTTCTCTCGCCAATGTCTCCTTCCACCCGATTCACATTGTCAAATTCCAGTAAGCCGGTGAAATAGTGCAGTGCACGATCCCAAATGGGCTTATCCTTAAAAGCAAACAAAGCCGCCTGGCCACCCTGGGCAACCTTCTTGCCGCTCATTTTGGTGTCCAGCCGTTTCACTTCATACCCACGGGAGGTATAGTAGTCTTCAAATTCCTGAACATACTGGGCAGTGAGGTCAGAATCCTTCTGCGCAGTTCTGCCCAGCTTGACGGCCTCCGCCCGGGTTTCCTCGGTGATGGCGCCGTTCTTGGTCAGCTGAAGCAGGTAGTCGGCATAGGTAACATAATCCAGATACCCATACTCCTCCCACTTGCTGTACATATAGGTTTCCTTCGCGTTAGAGGTTTTCTTGCTGAACAAGGGATCGGAGGCAAAAATCAGCTGACGATCCATCAGCGTAAAGATCATCACCATCACAATGATAATCATAACCGCAACCGAGAGGAAGCCGCGAAGGAGTCGATTGATTACATATTTCGTCATATTACCACTCTCGCTTTACTAGCCAATCGGGGGGCGGATTGGTTGGAATCCGTCCCCCGACCTGACTTATACTTCTTTGGAACCGGAGCTGCGCAAACGATGATTAGAACAGGCCGAAGCTCTTGGTCATACCGTTGGCGCCGGGCAGCATGGTATCCAGGTAGGACTTGGGATCGCCGTAGTCGGGGCCCCAGCCGCCGTTGTTGCCGATGTCGAAGTTCATCTCGTCACCGGTGTTGGGATAGTAGGTGGCGTTCAGCCAATCCATCTGAGTCTCGCAGGGAACGATGTCCACGATGACCACGCCGCCCAGCACTGCCTCAACGCTCTGCTTCATTGCCTGATCCTGGTTCTTGAAGCTGTCGTTGCCGGTGAAGCTGGCGATGTCCAGACGGACAGGATTCTCGGCGCTGATCTCGTAGCCCTGCTCAGCCAGCTCAGCGATGGCGATTTCCAGCTCAGCCTTGGCGACCTCGGGGTTGTACCAGCCGTCGAAGCCGGTGCCCAGACCGGTCTCCTCGTCGAAGGACTTGATGTGGCTGCCGTCGGCCTCCAGCTGAGCCTGACGGATGGTGCCGTAGGCGGTGCCGGCGGGGAAGGTGACGGACTCGCCGTTGATTTCAACAGTGACGTCCTTGCTCAGGTAGACAAAGTTGCCGGGGACATAGGCGTTGATCATGGAGTTGTACTTCAGATCCTCGCCCTTCCGCTGAGCGACCATGGTCGCACGGTCGATGGAATAGTGGACAGCACGGCGGAAGTGAACGTTCCGCATCGCAGCCTGGGCCAGCAGCTTCTGGTCCTCGGTGTGGGTAGAAACGCCCAGGTTGGCATCGGTGAAGTTGGCATAGGCCTTGCGGTCGATGTTCATCCACTCAACGAAAGCGGTGGCGTCGGTCTCGGAGACATAGGCGTACTCGTCGAACAGGCCTTCAGCCTTGGCAATCTCCATGGTAGCGGTGTTCAGACCGGCATTGGTGATGTCGCCGGCCACCATATCCTTGTAGGTCTTGGTGTTGTCGGTGCCGTCGTCATACTTCCAGGTCAGGGTGTGAACACCCAGGATCTCGGGGTTGTAGTAGGAGGGGTTGGCCTCGAAGACGATGGTGTTCTTCTCGGTGAAGCTCTTGATCAGGAAGGGGCCGTTGTAGGCGATGGTGTCGGGGGAGGTGCCGTACTTATAGTTGGAGGACTCCTTGGCGGCTGCAAACTCGTCCACACCAAAGGCACCGCCCTGGCTCAGGAAGTAGGCGCGGTTCATGGGGAAGAAGATGTTGTAGCCCAGCATGGTCAGGAAGTAGGGCGTGGAATCGCACAGGGTGTACTCCAGGGTGTAGTCGTCCAGAGCCTTGACACCCACATCGGCGAAGTCGGTGGTCTCGCCGTACATATACTCAGCAGCGCCCACGATCACGCCGTCAACCAGCCATTCCAGACCGGCCTGGCAGTCCAGCATGTGCTGCATACCGGCAACGAAGTCATCGGCGGTAACCTCGCCGATCTCACGGCCCTGGGAATCGACCCACTTCACGCCCTGACGAATCTTGAAGGTGAAGACGGTCATATCCTCGTTGGCCTCATAGCTCTCGGCCAGAGCAAACTGCTGGTTGTTCTTCAGATCGTACATCATCAGGCCGTCGCACAGCTGAACCAGAGGACGGGAGTCGGCCTGCAGGTAGGTGTTCAGAGCGTCCCAGGTCTGAGGATCGGAGGAGGAGGGGTACTTGTACTCATCTTCCAGGGTATAGCCGTTGTCAGCCAGATAAGCCTTGGCTTCGGCAACGTAAGTAGCAGCATCGGCAGCTTCCATCCACATTGCCTTCAGGGCATCCCGGTCGGAAGCCTTGATCAGTTCCTTGGTCACCAGCACGGAGTACTGACGATCGGAGTCGTTGCCCCACAGGGTGCCGTTGGCAGTCTTGGGGACGGTGCGGCCAATGGCAAAGTTGCCATAGTTGGAGGTGGTGGGCAGCAGCACGCTGGTCTGCAGAAGCTTTGCCTCAGCAAGAGCCTCCAGAGCGTAGCGCTGGTCTACGTCCATGCACTCCAGGGCTTCCATGTACATGTCATAGAATTCGCCCAGGTTTTCATCGTAGAGCTGCTGGTCGTCCTTTTCTTCCAGAGCGGGATACTGGGCAGCGGATGCGCTCAGCACCATCGGAAGAACCATGGCCAGAGCCAACACGATTGCGAGAAGTTTCTTCATGTTTGTTTTCCTCCTTAAAGATTTTTCACGAAAACCAGGAAGGAAAACCCGGCTTCCGCTTAAATCATCCTGAAAAATGATTCTGGATTATTCTAGCACACCCCCCCGGAGAAATCAACCCTTAGTTAACTTTCTGTGACCATTTTTGTTTTGTTCTACAATTTCTTCCGGCAAAAGGGGCGCAAGCAGAGACTTTTTGGGTATTTTCACAACCGCCGGTTGAGCGCCGCCCAAATACATCCGTATCTGTACCAGCATACAAAAGCCTGTTTTGGGCATCCCATCCAGCCCTTTCTGTTTCAACAGCTTCTGCACAGGTTTCCACAGCCATTCACAGCGTTTCCACAGCTTTGTTCATTTTCAGAAACCTTTTTCAAAAGGAGAAAGTTCCTGTATTCTTTTAATTTCTTCAGGAAATACAGGCTTTCGCGTTCTTTCAAACTGTGATTGTTTGATTTTCTCCGTTTTATCTTCATCCGCTCGTTTTTCGGCTTTTTCCTTTCCTTTTTTAACCTGTATTATACTATCCTATATTAACCTTTCCTAACCTATCCTAACCTAACCTGGGTTAACCAATGGTAAACCAACGGTTAACCAGGCAGGAGATACTATTTATAATGTATAGGCAAATTGTAATTGATAGGGATGCCATCGTAGGGGCGGCTACCAGCCGCCCGTCAGCGAACGATTTCTGAGTGTTCCGTTGAATGGTATGCAGTTGGACAAATCCGTAGGGGCGGCTCGTAGCCGCCCGCCAACTGACGGACTTGAGTGTTCGGTTGAATGGCATCATGTTGGGGATCGTACGAATTCGCCCGCTCTGGTTGCTTACTGTGGGTTTGTACCGCGCGGGAGGCTACGAGCCTCCCCTACAGTTGGGACGGAAGGCTGTGCGGATTCGCCCAACCTGGTTACTTGCTATGGGATTGTACCGCGCGGGCGGCTGGTAGCCGCCCCTACGAAACATCCCCACAAATTACAATTTGCCTCGCAAGGCCTGCACTCGCAATATAAATATTTCCCGCTGTTTTGCAAATGATACCCAGGGCGGGAATGGGCGGAAATTGGTATATTCTTCAGAAATTCTTAAAATTCTTGAAATCTTTTTGAAAATGCTTTGCAATTGACGGGAGATGTGATATACTATTCTGGCAAAAAAATGTTTATGTGACAAAAGAGGAATTTCAATGGTGGATTTATCGAAAATTTCCGTTGTGCTGCCCTCTCTGGACCCGGACGAAAAGCTCAACGCCGTCATCGACGGCCTGCTCAGTCACGGCTTTTCCCACATTATCCTGGTCAACGACGGCAGCAAGCAGGAGAATCTGCATTACTTTACCGACGCCGCAGCCGCCCACCCCGAAATCACCCTGCTGCACCATGAGGTAAACCGGGGCAAGGGTGCCGCCCTGAAAACCGCCTTCACCTGGTGCCTGCAAAACCGGCCCGAGACCCTGGGCGTTGTTACCGTGGACGGCGACAACCAGCACCACCCGGAGGACACCCGCGCCTGCTGCGAACATATGCTGGAAACCGGCCGCATCACCCTGGGCTGCCGGGACTTCTCTTTGCCCCAGGTGCCCCCCAGAAGCCGCTTCGGCAACCGCACCACCTCCCTGGTGTTCAAGCTCTTCTGCGGCATCACCCTCTCCGACACCCAGACCGGCCTGCGGGCCTTCCCCCGGGACACCCTGGAATTTCTGTGCCAGGTATCCGGCGATCGGTTCGAATACGAGACCAATATGCTGCTGGCCATGAAAACCAACGGCATCCCCTTCGACGAGGTGAAGATCCGCACGGTTTACATTGAGGAGAACAAAAGCTCCCACTTCCACTGGCTGAAGGATTCCTGGCGGATCTACAAGCTGATCCTGGCCCATTTCTTCCGCTACACCCTGAGCAGCCTGGCCAGCTCCGTGGTGGATCTGGGTTTTTTCAATCTGTTCACCCGGCTTTTCTCCGCCAGCCTGACAGGCCTGGCCCTGGACATCGCCGCCACCGGCCTGGCGAGGCTCCTCTCCTCCCTGTTTAACTTCTTTGTGAACAAGAAGGTGGTGTTCCGCTCCCAGTCCGGCACCGCCGCCGCCATGGCCCGCTACTATGCTCTTGCCATTCCCATGATGGCCGCCCAGGGTTTGCTCACCGGCGGCATCACCTCCCTGCTGCACCTGCGCCAGGGCGGACTGCTGCACACGCTGGCCTACGCCATCGTGATGGTGGTTCTGTATTTTGTCAGCTATTCGATCCAGCAGCGCTGGGTCTTTGCATCCCATAAAACGACTTCGCGAGGTAACGAAAAATGAGTAAGAAAACCCCTAAAAAGAAAAGCGGCCTGCTTGGGCGCATTGTCCGCCGGTTCTTTCTGCTGCTGTTCACCATTGTGATCCTTCTGGTGGCAGGTCTCGCCCTGATCATGAACCTGGTGTTCAACGGCCCCTCCCCTGCCGCCCGGGACGTGCTGACCATGTCTCTGCTGGAGCCCAGCGCCACCAAGTGGATCCCCGGCCTCTTTATGGACGAGGCCATCGTCAACCAGATCCGCAGCGCCGGTGACGACGAGCAGATTCAGGAGGAACAGAACCTGGATGACATCGTCATCATGGATGCAAACACCCTGGCCGCCTCCGATGAATGGGCCGCCTACCCCGACGGCATCCGCATCGAGAGCTATTCCGGCAAAACCTTCAACGCCCACATCATGCTCATCCAGGACCCCAGCCGGGTCTACCTGGGCCTGAGCAGCTACGACGGCTTCTCCACCAGCAAGCCCGGTAAGCGGCTGAACGTGGCCATCGAGGACGAGGGCGCCTCCGCCGCCATCAACGCCGGCGCCTTCAACGACGACGGCACCGCCGGCAGCCAGGTGGGCAGCATCCCCGCCGGCCTGACCATCCACGGCGGCAAGGTGGTATCCAATCAGCTCAGCGGCATGGTGCCCGAGCAGGGCTTCTGCGGCTTCAACACCGACAACAAGCTGGTGGTGGCCGACTCCATGACCGAAGCCCAGGCCATGGAGCAGAACATCCGGGACGGCTGTGAATTTGGCCCCGTGCTCATCGTCAACGGTGTGCCCAACCAGAAGGTCTACTCCGGCAACTCCGGCTACAATCCCCGTACCGTGGTGGGCCAGAGAGCCGACGGCGTGGTCATCTTCATCTGTGCCGACGGCCGCCAGGCAGGCTCCCTGGGCGCAACCTACAAGGATATGATCGACCTGCTCATCTCCTACGGCGCCGTGAACGCCTGCAACATGGACGGCGGTTCCTCCTCCGTCATGCTCTACCGGGACTACACCACAGGTGTTGTCTCCATGATCAACAGCTATTCCGTTCTTCAGTCCGAACCCAGAAGAATGCCCAACTTCTGGATGGTCAAGCCCTTGCAGTGAGGTGATCGCAGATGTATCAAGGAAAATTTGACGCAAAGTCCAAGGGCCAGCGGACGCCTGACGAAGCCCTGGATACCATTCTCCGGGAGCGGGAGGAGGACAACGCCCTCCGTGCCGCCAGAAAGGCCCAGCGGGAAGCCCGGCGCAATGCCGCGCCCCGTTCCGCCGATCCCTACGGCACCATGCCCGCCGCCCCCCGCGGCCAGAAAAATACCAGCCAGAAAGCTCCTGCTCCGGCACAGCCTGCCGGTGGTAAGAAGCCCGCTGCTCCCCGCCCCGCTCCCGCTGCCCAGAAGAGTGCCAAAAAGCAGACCGAGGTGGAAGTGGTACAGCAGCAGCGCAGAGGCCCCCGCCTGGGCGGTATCATCTTCTATACCATGTATTTCGCAATGATCTTCGTGTTCTTCATCGGCGTGTTCATCACGCTGAACTGGCTCAACGGCTGGCTGAAGGACTATGAAGCCGCTCAGCCCACGGTGAAATGCCAGCAGGTGTTCGACCAGCTCTTCGGCAACCCCGACTGGGCCCAGCTCTACCGGCTGGCCGGCGATCCCACCGGTACCGGCACCAACAAATACGACACCCAGTTCGAGGGCGTGGACGCCTACGTCACCTATATGAACAATAAGGTGGCCGGTCAGGAACTGAACTACGTGGAGACCTCCGCGGGCATCGGCACCAAGAAGAAATATATCGTCCGCCTCGGCTCCGAAAAGGTGGCCACCTTCACCCTGAACGGCTACACCGAGGAGCAGAAGATCACCGCCATCCCCGACTGGCAGCTGGACGGCGTGGAGATCTTCGTGAACCGCCAGGAGTCCATCAAAATCCGCAAGCTGGAAAACCACGTGGCCTATGTGAACAACCAGCCCTTGGACGACAGCTACACCATCCAGATTGCCTCTACCAAGGCCGACGAAAGCCTGTCCCCCGAGAACCGGGTGCGCACCAGCATCCAGGAGGTCTCCGGCCTGCTGACCACCCCCGAGCTGCTGGTCTATGACCAGACCGGCGCTCCCATCGAAGTGCTCTACAATCCCGATTCCGGCATGTTTGAGGAGCAGACCTCTGCCATCGCCATGACCGAGGAGGAGCGTTCCGCCGTGTTCGGCGCTCTGGAAGCCTACGCCGGCTTCATGATCAACGCCAGCGGCAGCCGGGCCGCCGTTGCCAAGTATTTCGACGGCAGCAGCTCCACCTACAACGACATCATCAAGATGAACGGCGAGCTGTGGATGAACTCCGACCGGGGCCACGAGTTCCGGAACGAGGAGATTCTGGGCTACACCAAGCACTCCGACACCCTGTTCTCCGTCCGAGCCTCCATGGTCATGCACGTGGTCAACAAGGACAACACCGAGAAGGATTTCAATGTGACCCAGTCCATGTATTTCACCAATAAGAACGGCAAGTGGGTGTGCACCGAGATGACCAACGAGGACATCACCGCTCCCGTGGGCGAGGTCCGGCTGACCTTCTGTGATTCCGCCGGCAATGTGCTCTCCTCCGAGTTCTACGCCACCGATGCCCAGATGCTCGTCGCACCCATTGTGGAAGCTCCCGCGGGTAAGGTGTTCTCCGGCTGGTGCACTGTTGAAACCAATGACCAGGGCCAGAAGACCTGGAACCTGATGTTCCAGCCCGACGAGACCGGCACCGTCCACTTCTCCTCCGAATACACCCTGACCCCCATGGTTCTCTACCCCCTGTTTACCACCCCGTAATTGATTTGATAAGGAGGCTTCGCCATGATCGAACAAGCCAAGGCATTGCTGGATTCCCTGGCCATTACCTTTGACTTCCCCATTCTGGAGTTTATCCGCAACTATCTGACCTGCGATGCGCTGGATAAGGCCATGCCCTATATCACCCTGTTCGGGGAATGGGGCGCCTTCTGGATCGCCATCGCCGTGATTCTGCTCTGCTTCCGCAAGACCCGAAAGACCGCCTGGTCCATGGGCGCGGCGCTGATGCTGGGTCTGATCATCTGCAATGTGATTCTGAAAAACCTCATCGGCCGGGACCGTCCCTTCTTCTTCTACACCGTGGAGCGGATGGCGGCCTACGACCTGCCTCAGCTGAAAAACTGGGTGCCCGTCACGGAAGGCGACATCAAGTGGCTGGTGGCCAGCGACCTGCACAAGTCCTTCCCCTCCGGCCACACCATCGCCTGCTTCGAGGCCTCCACCGTCCTGCTGATCAAGGACAAGCGCATGGGCATCCCCGCCGCCATTATCGCGTTCGCAGTGGCCTTCTCCCGGCTGTACCTGTACGTCCACTACCCGACTGACGTGATCTTCTCCATGTTCGCCGGCATCCTGCTGGGCCTGCTGGGCTGCGCCATCGTGTCCATCGTCTACAAGTTCCTCCCCGAAAAGCGGGGCAAATACCAGAGAGCCAACTAAAACCCAACCAAAACCGGCACAGGAGCCATTCTCCCGTGCCGGTTTTCCCGTTCCCTCGAGACAGGCAGACCATTTTCTCCTCCAAATATCCCCCCGTTTTACCCCGACAAAAAATTCAAAAAATTTTCAAAACCCCATTGACAAATTTGGAATCATGTTATATAATACACAAGCTGTCACCGAGACAGGCAAGAACAAATGAACATGCTGCTATAGCTCAGCCGGTAGAGCGCATCCTTGGTAAGGATGAGGTCGCCAGTTCAAATCTGGCTAGCAGCTCCAAGCCCTTGAAGCTCCTTGAGTTTCAGGGGTTTTTCTTATTTCTTCCGAAAAGTCATGACCTCATCCTTCACTTGAAAATTTCAAGCAGGGATGAGGTCATATTTATGAAAAAATCATACCGAATCATTTATTTCATATTGTCTAATTCTTTCCATATCCACTGGTAATATCAGTTGGATTGGCATATCATCCATTTCTGTCGCTTTCATTTTGTATTGCGACTTAATGATACTGCAAAACGGCTGCAACCTCAACTGGCTGCAGCCGTTTCTTATGCTCTTTTTGTAGCCGCTTTCATTTTGGTTACAGGAACCGGAACTCCATAAAGTCGAAGTCACAGCCGGGCAGGAACAGGAAGGTTACGTCCTGTTTGCCGTACACCGGCTCCAGGGGGAAGGTCACTTCCGTCCAGTCGTCGCTGCCGGGGAATTCCACTACCCGGCGCTGCTGGCCGCCCTCGCCTTCAAAGCGCAGGTGGATGGTGTTGTTTTCCAGCTTGCTCTTGCCCCGGATGGCTACACCGGTGAAGCCCAGGGTGCCGAAGTCCAGATTGCGGAATACCAACGACACGTTGTTGCCGATGCCCTCCACGGCCTCGTCCGTCAGGGAGAACCGGTCGCCGTACACCGCGCTGAAATGACGGGCGCCGATGCTGTCCCAAGCCCGGCTGCGGTGGTGGAAGGTGAAGCCCTTCACATGAATTTTGCACTGCAGCTCGATGCCCAGCACGTCCCGGCCGGTGAGCACCTCGTCTAAGTGGAAGGTTTCCGGCTGGTAGACGTTCCATTTGGAGGGCTTGTCGTAAATCCGCTCACCGATCATCCTGCTGCCGGGGGCGTAGGGGATGCCCTTCCAGAACCGGATGGGGGTGGGAATGTTGGACATTTCAAACACGTCCATGGTCAGCGTATCCCCACCGGCCTCGCCGAAGTCCAGCTGCCGGAAGGCCACCCAGCTCCTGGCCGTACGGGAGAAGGTGATGCCCCGCTCGTTGCCGTTGCCGATCTCACCCTGAGAATCGGTGAACAGGGCGGCGCTGACGTAGTCACAGGGGTCCAGATGCAGACTGCCCAGGCCCTGCACCTCCAACTCCAGATCGGACAGTACCGGGCCGCACTGGCAGCGGATGCGCACATCTCCGTCGCCGATGCCGGTGAGCTTCACAGTGCGCTCATCCACGGTCTCCAGCACCACATTGGTCATGGTAATGCCCTGATCATCGGTAATCCGCCAGGAAAGAGCCTCCGCCGCGGCATTGGCGGGGTAGATTTCTGCGTAAACGATGGTCTGGGGCTGCTCCTTGGTCAGATGCAGGGATTCTGCCTTCAGCTCCACCTTTCGCACGGGAATGATGGGAGCGGCGCCGGGCATCACTTCCGGCAGCACCGGGAAGATTTCACCCTCGGCGGCAGTGACCTCCACCTGAAGGGCGGCGCTCTCCAGTCCCGGAGCGGAAACCCGGATCTCCCCCATGCCGGCCTCGCCTGCACCGGCGGCCACCACCAGCAGCTTGCCGGAGAACAGGCGGCGGCAATCGCATTTGTATTCGTCCATGTCCGTGCTGTCGCCGTTGTCCAGGCCCACCAGCTTCAGCGGGCCGGTGACGGAAACCTGGATGCAGTCCCGGGCGTTGTCCACCGGGTTGCCCTGGGCGTCCTCCGCGGTGACGGTGCAGAACACCAGGTCCCGGCCGTCTGCGGCCACTTTCGCCCGGTCGGCGTGGATGCGCAGCACGGCGCTGTCGCCAAAGGAACGTCTCGTCTCCCGGGCGATGGGCGCGCCGGTATCGTCGTAGCCGATGGCCTGGATGAAACCGGGGACATAGGGCACCTGCCAGGAGGCCAGGTTGTCCGAGCCGCCGGCCAGGTTCTTTCTGCCCCGGCTCACGCCGTTCACCACCAGCTCCACCTGGGGCAGGTTGGAAAGAATGCACACATCGATGAGCTGGCCGGGGTTAAAGTCCCAGTAGGGCAGCAGGTGCAGCACGGGTTTGTCCTGCCAGCGGTGCCAGCCGGCCTGATAGGCATAGAAGGAGTCTTTGGGGAAGCCGGCGGTATCCACCAGGCCGAAGTAGCTGTTTTTGGTGTGATAGGGGGTGGGCTCGCCGATGTAGTCGATGCCGCTCCACAGGAACTGGCCCAGATTGTAAGGGTAGAGCTCGTCGGAGGCGATGCAGGCCTGGTGGCTCTTGGCACCCCAGCTGGTGCGGCTGTTGCCCAGGCTGGAGCACTGGGAATCGTCGTCCACCAGCAGCGGCTGGGACAGGGGGAAGTGGTAAATGCCCCGGCTCTGGACCACGGAGGCGGTCTCGCTTCCGTAAATCACCCAGTCGGGATGCGCCTGGTGATGCTCGTCGTAGAGGCTTTCTCCATAGTTGTAGCCCACCACATCCAGGTAGGGGGCGCAAGCCTGGGTGTTTTCCCAGGCCATGTAGTTGGAGCCGAAGGTGGTCAGGCCGTTTTTCCGGGGATCGTGGAGGGCCACCGCCTGTAAAAGCTGCTTCATGGTTTCCTGGGCACCCACGTCCACATGAGTGTCGTAGATCTCGTTGCCGATGCTCCACATCAGCAGGCTGGGGTGGTTCCGGTCCCGGCGGACCCAGCTGGCCACGTCCTTTTCAAACCACGCCGGGAAGAACCGGGCGTAGTCATAGGGGGTTTTGCTCCGAACCCAGAAGTCGAAGGCTTCATCCACCACCAGAATGCCCAACTCATCCGCCAGGTCCATCACGGCAGGGGCGGGGGGATTGTGGGAGGTGCGCAGGGCATTCACGCCCATGTCCTTCATAATGGTGAGCTGCCGCCGGGCGGCGGGACGGGAAAAGGCAGCACCCAGGCAGCCGAGATCATGGTGCAGGCACACGCCGTGCAGGATCACATGCCGGTGGTTCAGCATCAGCCCTTCGTCCGGGGATACCTCCACCGTCCGGAAGCCGCACACGGTTTCCAGTCTGTCCAGCTCCTGCCCCTCCCGCAGAAGCGATGCGCGCAGCATATAGAGGCAGGGATCCTCCAAGGACCAGAGCCGGGGATTTTCCACCTCCATCTGAACATCGGCATTGGGGAGCGCCAATGCGGAGGCGGCGGTGTTTCCTTCCCGGTCCAGCAGGGTCAGTTCCACCCGGTCGGTGTCCAGCAGGTTTTCCGCCTCAGCGGAAACGGTGACCTGCCAGATTTCTGCGCTCTGCTCCCGGGCGCTGACGTACAGACCGTCGGTGACCAGGTGGGTATGCCCGTATTCCAGCATCCACACATCCCGGTAGAGACCGGCGCCGGAGTACCAGCGGGAATTGGGGTGGCGGAGCAGACAGCGCACCAGCACCTGATTATCCCCGGGAATCAAAAAGTCAGTGATGTCGGCCTGGAAGGAGGAATAGCCGTATTTCCACCGGAAGGCCTCCTTCCCGTTGACGAACACCGTGGTGTCCATGTAGGCGCCCTCAAAATAAAGGCAGCACCGCCGGCCGGAGGTCCAGCTGAATTCCTTCCGGTACCAGCCGGTACCGTCCTGATACAGTTCCTTTACATGCCAGATCTGCCAGTCGTGGGGCAGGGTTACCGGCTGCCAGGGCAGGGGCTCGGCGGGCAGGGTTTCGCCGCAGGCGGTGTCGGCGTAGAAATACCAGCCGTTATTCCAGAGTGTTTTGGTTCTCATTGTCAATCTTCCTTTCCGGTAAATCATGATATTCCGGCATTGCATGTATTCTATATTGTTTGCCCGGCAGAAGCAACCAAAATCTTGCGAAAATGTTTATCGCCTTTTGCGCTTTTCCGGGTCACGCTTTAAAACCATTGGACGGGAAATGGTTTGCGCGGATCGGTAAATTGTAATTTGGCGGGCAGAATTGCCGCACCCCTTGGCTCCCCCTATGGGGGAGCTGGCTGCCCCGTAAGGGGCAGACTGAGAGGGCGACATGTTGATTTCGGATGTCATTATCTTACTGCGTTACCCTCTCAGTCAGCCTGACGGCTGCCAGCTCTCCCAAAGGGAGAGCCAAGAGCGCTGCGGTGCCAGTGCAACTTATTTGTTTGCCGGATTGGGTTGGTATGCGCAGAATGGTCTATCTCCCATGAACGCAAAAATCCTTTTTCAGGGAAAACCAGGGTTTGGGTGGACATTTCTTCCGAAACGTGGTATACTTTTTGTGTGTAACAATTCCAAAACCGGCAGTCTGAACTGCCCCGGGAGGTGTTTGCGTGAAAACCACACTTTTAATCATGGCAGCTGGTATCGGTTCCCGCTTCGGCGGAGGGATCAAGCAGCTGGAGCCTGTAGGGCTGAATGATGAGATCATCATGGACTATTCCGTCCACGATGCCATCCACGCAGGCTTTAATAAGATTATTTTTGTGATCCGGAAAGAGATTGAGGAAGATTTCCGCCGGCGCATCGGCGATCGGATCCAGCGCTTCTGTGACCGGATGGGGGTGGAAGTGGCCTATGCCTTCCAGGATATGCAGGCCATCCCCGCCGGCTTCCGGGTGCCGGAGGGGCGGGTCAAGCCCTGGGGTACCGGCCAGGCGGTGCTGGCGGCGAAGGACCTGATTCAGGAGCCCTTCATGGTGATCAACGCCGACGACTACTACGGCAAAAATGCCTATCCCATGCTCCACGACTGGCTGATTCAGCCCCACGAGGACAATGCCATCGCCATGGTGGGCTTCTCGCTGAAGAACACCCTGTCGGAAAACGGCGGTGTGACCCGGGGCCTGTGCAAGGTGGTGCCGCCCCATTCCCATGTGGTGGATGTGGTGGAAACCCGGAACATTGTCAAAACGGCCCAGGGTGCCGAGGCGAACGGCGTGGCGCTGGACCTGGATACCCTGGTGTCCATGAATATGTGGGGCTTCCCCGCCAAACCCGGCTGTATGCCTCATTTTTTGAAGGTGCTGGAAGAGAATTTTGAAGTTTTCTTCCGGCAGGAGGTCAGCGCCAATCCCCTGAAATCCGAGTACCTGCTGCCCACCCTCATCGGTGGGATGCTCCGGAAAAACGAGTGTACCCTGAAGGTGCTGCCCTCCACCGACAAGTGGTTCGGCGTCACCTACAAAGAGGACAAGGCCACCGTGATGGAGAGCTTCCGGAAGCTGATTGAAGCGGGCGTCTATCAGAAGGACCTGTACTCCGACTTATAATTCCAGCAGCGCCCCGCCGGGCGCTGCCGTTTTTTGGAAAAATGTTGATGCCTCATAATCTGCCCCTTGTGCTTGCGCAGTATTTCATGTATAATATTCTCATATTTTGGGAAGAGAGAAACGATAAATTGTAATTTGGCGGGCTGGGATTGACGCACCTCTTGGCTCCCCCTATGGGGGAGCTGGCTGCCCCGTTAGGGGCAGACTGAGAGGGCAATGCATTTGCCATTACCTTACTGCGGTACCCTCTCAGTCAGCCTGACGGCTGCCAGCTCTCTCAAAGGGAGAGCCAAGAGGGGCGTTGCCGTATCTGCCCGCCAAATTACAATTTTGCCTGCTCTCTGATTGCGACTTGGATGGGGAGGGGCTTACTCTGTGGCAGGCTCCAGTAAGGTCAGCCGCTTCCGGTCCGCGTCCAGGCGGCAGGGAACGCCAATTGGAAGCACCCCGATGGGCTCCGCGTGGCCGAAATTCACATTGTAGAGAATGGGCAGCTCCGGGTGCCCGGCTTCCAGGCCTACCACGGTTTTGTATACCGTTTTGTAGGGCTCGTATTTGCTCCGCCGGGCAGGCTTGCCCACGATGATGCCTTTGATCACATCGAAAATCCCCTGGGCCGCAAGGTTTCGGAGAATCCAGGTGAGCAGGTCACAGCTCATATCCTCCTCGCTGGTTTCCAGGAACAACAGCTTCCCGGCCCATTCTTCCTTGCTGGGCCACAGACAGGTGCCCAGCAG
>JALFGI010000317.1 GCA_022777455.1 Clostridiales bacterium
AGGACGATGCTGTATAAAAGGTTCGAAAGATGTTGAATTTGGTTTGGTAAAAAACGCCGCATCTTCGCGGAAAAAAGTGCAATCTGCGTCAGGGAGGCATCCGTGGTTTTGTTCAGATCCAAGGCGCGGTCCAGCAGACGGTCATCCACGTCGCCCATCGACAGCGGACCGGCCACGGCGCAGGCCTGGTATTTGGAGGCCAGCACCACGGGCACGGCAATATGGACGAGGCCCGCGGGACAATAGTAAATGTACGCTTCGCCCATTTCGTAGGAGAGCTGCATGGAAAATAGGCGGTTTTCCGAACATTCCCCGAGATTTTTGTAAAGGGGGAAGAATTGACAGAATTTCTTTTCCGGAAGGAATTCATCCAGCATTTTTCCCTCGGGCGAATACAGGGTGACCGGGACGCCGGTGGATTCACTGAAGGATTCCAGGCATTCCCGAAGCCGCTTTCGATCCAGAGCCGGCAAAGACAGCGCCCCCTTTCACAGCGGTACAAGCTACATTTTGGTAATTTTCTGACCGAATCAAAAAGAGAGTTCGGAAATTACCAATATTATACCGCCATTTTGAGACGATTTCAATAAAAAAACGGGTCGATTTTTGGAGTAATCTAATCGACCGCACAAATTGGGACCAAATTTATGAGATTTTTTTTTGAGAAAAAAGTGTTTTAATTTATTATACTGAAGTTGTAAAAACGAGGAGAGATGTCTGATGTATCCATATGATGATCTTTTTCAGTGCATCATGGATGGAGATGAGCGGAAAACGGTTTCCCTCTGTGAAGGAGCCATCGCCAACGGATATCATCCGATGGATATCCTGGAAAAGGGTATGATCCCTGCCATGGACCATTTGGGAAGCCTGCTGTCCAAGGGTGAAATGTTCATCCCGCAGATTCTGGTCTCCGCCAGAGCAATGCAGGACGGACTGGAATTCATTCAGCCGAAACTGCTTGGAAAGAGCACACCGCTTCTGCAGCACACCGTGGTGGTTGGTACTGTGAGAGGTGATATCCACAGCATTGGCAAAAACCTGGTGGCAGTTGTCCTTCGGGCCACAGGCTTTCAGGTGGTGGACCTGGGCGTGAATGTCAGTGCGGAGCAGTTCATCAAGGCCATCCGGGAGAACAAGGCCCAGAGCGTGGCCATGTCCGCGTTGCTGACTACCTCCATGCAGAATATGCGGAAAATCGTAAAGCGGCTGCGGCAGGAGGATTTCGGCTATCCGCTGCAGATCATCGTGGGCGGCGGCCCCATCACCGCCAGCTTCGCCAGGGAGGTCCAGGCGACCTTCGCCGCTAACATGATGGAGACGGCGCAGCTGGTGCAGGCTGCCAGCCAGGGCCGCATTACCTGAGACTCAATGAGGGAGACCTCTGAGTGATATACCTAAAAAAGACATTAATAAGAAAGGGAGATTTTTATCATGTCTGTTTTGAACGAAATTTCTGAGCTGGTTATCAAGGGCAACATCGCTGGTGTGAAGGGCAAGGTTTCCGAGGCTGTGGAGCAGAAGCTGGACCCCAACGTCATCCTGAACGAGGGCTTGATGCCCGGTATCAACGAGATCGGTGACCGCTTCGCCAAGGGGCAGGTCTTCGTTCCCAACGTGCTGCTGTCCGCCAAGGCCATGAACGCCGGCGTGGAGATCATCCAGCCCCTGCTGGCCAACGCCGGCGACACCACCATCGGCACCGCCGTCGTGGGCACCGTGAAGGGCGACCTGCATGACATCGGCAAGAACCTGGTGGCTCTGATGATGAAGAGCGTCAACCTGAAGGTCATCGACCTGGGTGCCAACGTTTCCGGCGAGCAGTTCATCGCCGCCATCAAGGAGCACAAGCCCGACGTCGTCGGCCTGTCCGCTCTGCTGACCACCACCATGAACGAGCAGGGCCACATCATTGAGCAGTTCAAGGCTGCCGGTGTCCGTGATGACGTGAAGGTCATGATCGGCGGTGCCCCCGTCACCCAGATGTGGGCTGACAAGATCGGCGCTGACGCTTTCACCACCGACGCTGCCGAGGCTTCCCGCTGGGCCAAGAACTATGTGACCAGCCGCTGATCGGCTTTTGACTGAGCGAACATTTTTTACTTACTAAAATTTATAGAAATGGAGTGACATCCCAATGGTAGGAAGAGTTAAGTACAATATCATGAGCGAGCAGGAACTGCAGCACATGAAGTCCCGCATGGAGCAGCTGCTGATCGAGCGCGGCATCCACCTGGATCACGAGGAGATGCTGAAGGATCTGGCCGCCGCCGGCTGCGTTGTCGACCTGGAGAACAGAAACCTGAAGTTCACCAAGGAAACCATTGACAAGGCTGTTGCCGCGATTCCCGCCGAGTTCACCCTGTATGCTCCCGACAGCAAGT
>JALFGI010000328.1 GCA_022777455.1 Clostridiales bacterium
CCCATCCCCGGCGGCTCTGACACCACCGCTACCACTCCTACCGAAGCCGGCGACACCAACGTTGGCTAAGCAAATACCCAACCAAATGGGGTTGGCCTCCGGGCCAACCCCTTAATTTTTCCGGGAAATGAAAATTGTAATTTGTCGGGCAGTGCCCGCGGACAATGGCGCACCGGGCGTGTATGCCATCCGGGACTCCTGGGTAAAGCCCGGTAACGTTTCTGCACGCTAAATTGTAATTTGGCGGGCAGAATTGCCGCACCTCTTGGCTCTCCCTTTGGGAGAGCTGTCAGCCGAACAGGCTGACTGTGAGGGTGCCGCAGGAAAGAGCGCAACAGCTTTAAATCCAAACTGTGTTGCCCTCTCAGTCTGCCCCTTAGGGGGCAGCCAGCTCCCCCATGGGGGGAGCCAAGGGGTGCGTCGGTTCCGGTCGCCAAATTACAATTCGCCCTTCTGACGTTTTCCGCCCGTTCCTGTTGGAATATACAAAACCGGCGGCGAATATATATGGAATCCGATGATTTTATTCATTATTATACCCGGTGGCTTGCATTCACCCTCTTTCTGTGGTATATTGCAGGAAATGAATATTGTATACAATATTCAATCTTCAAATCAAAGGAGCGACGGACATGCATGCCATTGAAAAGATCCTGGCCCGGAATGCCGGGGTGGAATCCGTGAAGTGCGGTGAAATCGTCACCGCCAACGTGGACTTTGCCGAAATCAACGACCTGTACCTGCAAACCGTGTACTCATTCTATGAAATGGGCGGGAAGCGCGTATGGGACAACACCCGGGCCGCTTTCGTTTTTGACCACTACGCCCCCTGCCCCACCATCAAAACCGCCTCCAACCACAACGAGATGCGCCAGTTCGCCCGGGAAAATGATCTGAAATACCATTTCGATGTGAACACCGGTGTGTGCCATCAGGTGATGGCGGAGGCCGGCGTGGTATACCCCGGCATGATTGTGGTGGCCACCGACAGCCACACCACCACCCACGGCGCCTTCGGGGCCCTGGGCACCGGCTGCGGCGCCACGGATATGGCCTGCATCCTCATGACCGGTCAGATGTGGTTCCGGGTGCCTGAGATCATCGAAATCCGTCTGGAAGGCCAGCCCCGGAAGGGCGTCTATCCCAAGGACGTGATTCTCAACGTGCTGGGGAAGATCAAGGCCGACGGGGCGGTGTACAAGTGCATCGATTTCACCGGCAGCTATGTGGAGGGGCTGGACGTTCCCGGCAGAATGACCATGTGCAACATGGCCGTGGAAATGGGCGCGAAAACCGCCTACATGCAGCCCAACCAGGCGGTGCTGGACTATGTCGCCCCCCGGGCGGTCCGCCCCTGGCAGGTGGTGACCACGGACCCAGATTTTGAATATGCGGAAAGCCATGTGTTTGATGTTTCCGCCATGGAGCCTGTGGTGTCCTGCCCCCATGATGTGGACAACGTGCACCCCATTTCCGAAATTGCCGCCAAGAACATCCCCCTGAACCAGGCCTACATCGGCAGCTGCACCAACGGCCGCACCGAGGACATCGCCCAGGCCGCCGCCATTCTGAAGGGAAAACACATTCCCAAATACGCCCGTCTGCTGGTGGTGCCCGCCTCCTCCCAGGTGCTGCAGGAGTGCATGGAGCGGGGCTACATTCAGGACCTGATGGACGCCGGCGCCACCCTGGTCACCCCCGGCTGCGCCGCCTGCCTGGGCACCCACGAGGGAATTCTGGCCCCCGGCGAAAACTGCATCACCTGCACCAACCGCAATTTCAAGGGCCGCATGGGTTCCAATCAGGCAAATCTGTACCTGGCCAGCCCCGCCACCGTGGCAGCCAGCATTCTCTGCGGCAAAATCACCGATCCCCGCCCATATCTTGACTGAGAGGAGGCAGCACCATGAAAACAGAAATCATCGGAAAAGCCCTGGTTGTGGGCAACAACATTGACACGGACATGATTTACCCCGGCCGTTTCCTGGAGCTCACCGATCCCAAAGAAATCGGCAGCCACTGTCTGGCGGGCATCTCGGAGGAGATCGCTCCCCATTTCCCCCAGGGGGGAATTGTGGTGGCCGGAACCAATTTCGGCTGCGGCTCCAGCCGGGAGCATGCCCCCATCGCCCTGCTGAATATGGGCGCCGGCGCCGTTCTGGCAGACAGCTTTGCCCGGATCTTCTTCCGCAACGCCATCAATCTGGGTCTGCCTGTAATCGTATGTAAGGGCATTGCCGCCCGGGTTCAGGATGGCCAGACCATCCGTCTGGACATGGCCGCCGGCACCGTCACCATTGCCGAAACGGGAGAAGTGCTCCCCGCCCAGGCGCTGGGGGACAAGGCCATGGAGATTCTCCAGGCCGGGGGCATCAAGCCCATGATGCGTGCCCGGTTCGCTCCCGAAGCATAAATTTCATCCCCGATTCACAGCGAATCGGGGATGTTTTTATGACACTTATCGGTTTAACCCGTCATCCCGACAAATGGCAGTTTGGCGGGCCCTTGGCTCCCCCTGGCTGCCCCATAGGGGCAGACTGAGCGGGTACCACACCCAATGAAACGCTCCTAATTCCCCAATGCAGTACCCTCTCAGTCAGCCTGTTCGGCTGACAGCTCTCCCAGAGGGAGAGCCAAGGGGTGCGACCGTATCTGCCCGCCAAATTACAATTTGCCTGTGTACCGCGTGAAACTTTGGTGGAA
>JALFGI010000330.1 GCA_022777455.1 Clostridiales bacterium
CCGCAGCGGCTGATCAGCAAATCCTTGAATTCGCAGCTGTTTTTGATTTTGCGCTGGACCAGGTTGTTCTGCTCCAGCAGCTGTCCGGGCAGGGGTGATGTCCACATATACGCCAGTGCGTTGGCCCGCAGCAGGTCAAACTGCATGGCCCGGTCATAAACCAGAATCCGCTTGTTATTCAGCGTTTCGGCTGTTCTGCCGTAGCTGCTCACCCGAACATAGGGCACATGGGCGTCTCCAAAGGCGACTTCAATATAGGGGGCAAACGCCTCTGCCGTCAGCTTGGACTGCTGGGCAAGGGGGTGATTCCGGGACATCAGCGCCACAAAGTGGGACTGCCACAGATTTTCATATTGCAGCCCCTTTTCCGCCAGATTTTTCAGAAAATAATCCTCGTCCTCCACATGGCAGCGGATGATGCCCAGCACAAAATTTCCAGCAGCCACCTTTTCAATCACATTCAGGGAGCTGGTTTCCAGAATGTCCAGCTCCATTTCCCGGCTGTTGTCAAAAGAGCACAGGAATTTCGCCGCAGCCTGGGAAATATAACTGGCCCGGGGAATGGCAAGGCTGAAGACCTGGTTTACAGAATCTCTGGATTGCAAGGACAGCTCCATCTTTTCAATCTGCGCCACAATTTTCCGGGCGTGCTCCAGAAATTCCCGTCCCTTCTGGGTGGGTACCACTCCCTTGGAGGTGCGGCGGAATACGGCAAAGCCCAGACTGTTTTCCAGGTCCTTGATGGCTTTGCTCAAGGTAGGCTGGGTCATAAACAGATTGTCCGCGGCCTGGGTGATGGAGGCTGTTTTTTCTACCTCCAGAGCATAATTGAAGTACAGCGTATTCATCCTTGATTCCTCCATAAAGGCAGCAAAAACCGCCGTATTGCTACGGCGGCAATCAAAACAGCTCCCATTTCATCAGAAAAAACATACACAAAACTGCCATGCGCCAATCGACGCACAGCTTTTTTATTCTGCCCAATGAAAGAAAACATGTGAGAAAGACGATCCGTAGACTGCGAATCTGAAATTCCACATTCAGGCAGGTCTCCTGACTTTGATCATCGCCATTTTCCTCTTCCCGGTTTCCCAGTGAGCAATCGAAAACAGCTCCCATACACAGTGACAGCATCGTGCCGGATTCCCACCGGCTTCCCTTTTCACCCGTCCGTGTTGATTCCACCCCGGGCACCTGAATGGTACATTTTTCGTTCCGATATCATTATACTGATAGACAGAGGACTTGTCAATTCATTTTCTGGCAGCGCTGAGAATCATCTCCTCCAACCGTTTCCCGGCAGCAGAGGCTGGAAGATCCTTTCGTTTCAGGAAGCACGGAGAGCGCGCCGGAATGGGTTCTTTCCCTTTGCGCTTCTGTATTTTTTCCTTGGCATAAGCCTTGTGTATATCTTCCTGGATGATGGCTCCGGAGAGGCAATGCAGACGGGAGTCGCATTCCTGCGTATTTTGGCACCTTTTTACTTTTTGGTTGCCGCCAAGCTGGTCTCAGACGGCGTCCTTCGCGGCATGGGCAGAATGCGGCAGTTCATGACTGCCACCTTTACCAATCTGATTCTTCGGGTGGTGCTCGCCTTTGACCTCTCAAAGCTCTGGGGGGTGACAGGCATCTGGCTCTCCTGGCCAATCGGATGGAGCGTTGCAACGGTGATGTCCCTTTTCTTTTATAACTCTGATGCAGGAGTATCTGAAAGTAACAGCATAAACCTGGAAACCAATCTGGACTGAACGGTAAGCCCAGTGGTTTGAAAGCCCCGGGTGACTATTCCTCAGCCTTTCCTGCCGGATTGCTTTTCAGCGCGGCGATTTTCTGCTTTTTGCGGCTGTTTCGTTTGTTCATCGCTTTACAAACCCTATGTTGAGGTTCTGTCAGGTAGCGAGGTCGGTAAACGGTTCTTCTTCGGAAGGATCGTTTCTTTTTTCTCCACTTTGGCAGCTATCCGCTATTCTTCCGTGGCGGAATCTTTGCCATCGTTTCTATGCCTGGCATAGCTTGCGCGTCTATTCCTCCGGTTTCGCTCCGCTTGACAATCTGCGCTCTGACAGTACCGCTGGCGGCTGCTGCGGCGCAGGAAGAGATTACCGCAGGCCAGGCAGTGGAGAATGGAGCCCTGGGGAAATTCATCATCAAAGCCCGTGTCCATGGGTGGCGCAATATCCGCTGCCAGCCGGCCAAAGGTATACCAGCAAATGTCAAAGACAGAGGTCACATCGGCAC
The DNA here is from genome assembly GCA_022777455.1 of Clostridiales bacterium. Next base: position 2,239 of record JALFGI010000330.1, read on the forward strand.
CATACTCTATTTTCTTTGTCCTGGGATTCATCTTCAAACGCATACGAAAATCCGGGAATAAATCCACCAGCTGCATCATCCGTTCTTCACGGTCAACATTTTACAATCTAAATATGAAATGCCTTAGACATTCCCGGAATTTCATGCTCCGGGAAAATCATCTGCGGCGACTGCGGCAGTGTCTACGGCTCCAAGGTGTGGCACTCCAATGACAAGTATCGCCGAGTGATCTGGCAGTGCAACAGCAAATTCCGAAACGAAACCAAATGCGCCACGCCCCATGTGGACGAAACCACCCTGAAAGAACGATTTCTCCGGGCACTCAGAGCGTACATGGCCGACCCGGAGGAACGCATCGAGGGGCTGCGGTATGTGCAGAAGTCCATGACCGACACGGACTTCATTGACGCAGACATCGAAAAGGCAGAGCGTGACCTGGAACGGCTCTCCTCCATGGTGAGAAGCAGCATCCTGATGAACGCCTCCGCCAATCTGACAGAAGAAGCGTACACGCAGCAGTATACGGATTTGACCCGGCAGTATGAGGAAAAGAAGGCAGAACACGAGGCCCTGTTGGAACGGAAGAAAGCCATGGAAGCTACAGCCATGGTTTTCAGCGTCATTCTGTTCCGGCTGACCGAATTGGATGAGATTCCGATAGACTTCGATGAAGCGCTGTGGAATACCCTGGTGGATCATGTTACCATTTATGCGGATGAGCGAATTGTGTTCAGCTTCATGGATGGGACGGAGATTACGGAAATGGTGTGAAGCGTATCAGGTGGTTTCATGTAGTGTAATTGAACGATAGCCCATAATTGAACGATAGGACTGCCCGATTTCGTGTTTTTCTCGTCCTGGAGATTGTTTTGGTTCGACTGTTCTGGTGCTGTAAAACGAAAAAGTTGGAATTACCCTCATTTTCTTGGAAATTCCAACTTTTTCTTGCCATATAAATAAAATTACCTGATTTGACATTGTATCAAATCAGGTAACTTATCTGGGGTGGATAATGGGACTCTCCCCCGAGCTAAAAAAGTGTCCACCGGACACTTTTTTACCCGCCCATTGGGCGGGCCACTCTCTTCGACTCCCATCATTCACCGGATTCCATAAAAGGGGCTGTCTCACTAACGGAGTGAGGCAGCCCCGAAAATACAGCGCCCGGCTCTTGAAAAGAGTCGGGCGTTGGCGGAGCATTAAGGTGTGAAACAAAACTACACGCAAGTAGAGTATACAGCATACGGGACTGGATATCAAGTCTGCTTGCCCATGAATTTAGAAATAATTATCCCGTCAGACGAACCAGTGAGATTGCTCAGCGCTGTTACAGAGGAGTTGGATTACAGAAGATTGACAGCGACTTACTCCCGGCTGGGGAGAATCGAGTACTCACCGCGTCTGTTGTTTAAGATTGTCCTGTACGGCTGCTCCCGTGGAATCTACAAGACACGGGAACTTGAGCGCGCCTGCCGGGAGAATGTGAATTTCATGTACCTGCTGGAAGGTCATTCTGCCCCGGATCATAATACCATCGCCCGGTTCCGCAAGGATCATTTGCACTATTCTCTACTCCAGATTATTGGCGCCAACACACTGCCAATCATTAGTAAGGGATTATGCCAAATTCTCACCGTCATCCACGCAACGTTAAATACTACGATAGTTGCTAATTTTTTTGCATCTATAATAAAAAATACATGGACAACTAAATCACAAAAACACAATGAATCCGTTTTGCCACTAATGCTTTTCCTGGATTGCTCCATCAATAGAGTAGTTGGTTTCTGGGATTACTAGCAAAGGGCGCGTTGCAAAATGCGCTGAAAAAAACACATCGGTCAACTCTGAAAAGGGTTGGCCGATGTGCCTTTTTTGCGGTAGAATTAAGCTGTCATGAATAATAGTAACCGCAGAGAAAAGTATAACGTATCGGTTGGAAATAATCAACTGGTACTTATACTCAATAGCGAGATTTTATTGCCGGAGGATGCACCCGTCCGCGTGACCAGCGCCCAGCTTGAGGAACTGGACTACAGGAAACTGTACAAAGCGTATTCTTCCAGAGGAAGGAAATCGGTCACCGACCCACGCGTGTTGTTCAAGGTAATGGCATACGGATACCAGTGCGGTATCTACTCAAGTCGCAAGCTGGAAGAGGCTTGCAAATATCGTGTAGACTTCATGTGGCTTCTCGAAAATGGGAAGGCACCGGATCATTCAACCCTTTCCCGGTTCAGAACGGGAAGATGTGCTGAAGCAGTGGAGGATTTGTTCTACCAGTATATCCAGCTATTGGAGAAGCAGAAAGAGATCGACCATAAGAGCGTATTTATCGACGGCACCAAGATTGAAAGCCGTGCCGGAAGATATACCTTCAACTGGCGAGGAACAGCAGAAAAGAATCTGGCAAAAGCGAAGCAGAAGGTACTGGAATTGACGGGATGTAAAACACGCAATGAATTGGAGGAACTTCTTGCCGACAAGGCAGAAGGAATTACCTTTGTCAGCGGTAAGGGCAAGCATAAAACAGAGCAGCAGCGGGAATGGGAAGCAATAGACCATCTGTGTCAGCAGTGGAGGAAGTATGAAGAGCAGCTTACCATTATGGGAGAAGACCGCAACAGCTACTCCAAAACGGACCATGATGCCACTTTCATGCGAATGAAGGAAGACCATATGAGGAACGGTCAGCTGAAGCCTGCCTATAATGTCCAAATCGCAGTCAACAGTGAATATATCACCGGCATCGATGCATTCTCCAACCGCACCGATGTGGGCACCTTTATACCCTTTTTACACAAGCTGGAGATAATTTATTGTTGTATATATCACTGCTAACACAAGAATATGTTAGCACCGGGCGAGAATCGTCATTTGAGCCGGGAAGAAATCACCAATCGTAGCGCCGTATAGGATCTACTTCGGCAAAGGTGCAAGAAAGGATTTCTAAGAAGCGTACATGGCCACAAAGAAAAACCGTACAATTCATTTTTCCATTTAGGTAAATAAACCAGAGGCATTCCAGAGCACAAAACCCCGGGATGCCTCTCTTGCTAAATGCTGCGTGATTTGACAATTACGATTATATTATTAAAATGCAGAAAAACGTTAATTATGGGAGTTATATTCTTTTATGATTCAAAATACCCTTTGTTAGAAAAGTGTTAGAAAGCGAAATTGCGCAGCGAGAAAATCCAACTTTTGGCATAGTAAAACCCCCAAAACCGGACGGTTTGGGGGGTAATTCTGGTTGCGGAGGCAGGACTCGACCCTACGACCTCCGGGTTATGAGAAGTTGATGAGATCAGTAGAGTTCTGAAAGTCCCATATTATCAACACTTTAGGCAGGTTTTTGGTTTCCGAAAGTTATTGAATCCTAAACCCATGTTAACAGGCTAATCTGGGTTGGGGTCAAATTGGGGTCAAATTCTTTCGTGTTTTCCATACAATTTGATTCTAAATGCTTTTCAGAAATGCTTTTTCTGGGCAGTGCGGATGATCAGGAGCGTTGTCAGCATCATTGCAATGGAAGCGGGCAGCACAAGCCATACATTCCGAACAAAGCCCACAAGGGCGACAGTAGCAAACTCTTTCGCTCCACTAATCGGATACATAATGAATATTCTCTTGGAAACTGTTACTCTTGCGTTTCCGCAATATAATCCATCACATCTCCAACAGTCTTGAAATTACCAATTACTCTGTCAGGAATCTCAACCTCAAATTCATCTTCCAAAACGCAAACAAGATTGATTAGGTCAAAAGAATTCATACCCAGGTCTGCCAGCAAAACAGAATCCCGGTTGATGGTGATTGTATCGTCTCCTGTCTGTTCACGAATGATTTCTGTCAGTTTATTCAACATTTTATTGCCCTCCGCAGTTTCGCTTGATTTTCTTTGTAGTGGTTTTGGGAAATTCGGTATCGCGAATCACCACTTTACCAATATTCCGAACAAGTGGAAGCTTCTGATTGATTGCTTTGATATCGTCATGAATACGCTTTTTCGCATCCGGAACGTCTGCACCCAGAAAAACCTCTGCAGCAATGACGTTATCCTTACCGTAGGCAACAACCTCTTTCACATATGGAATCGTGTATACCTGCTGCTCTATGCTTTCTGCAGGGATGTTCTCTCCGTTGCCAAGGATAATCAAGTTTTTGATTCGTCCGGTGATGTGAAGCGCACCATATTTGTCAAAGTACGGACGGGCATAACCCTCATGCCCATATTATGTTGACCGTCCGTCCTCTGGACGAAAACGGCAAATGGCAGTACAAGACGGAGAAGGAATATCTCTGTGTGAAAGGCGGAGAGGAACGCGGCTTCACGGCAGCGGAATTCAAGACAGCCCAGAATGAGGGCTGGGAGAAGTTGTACCAATACAAGGTGGGCAAAAAGAAAGAGTACCTGCCTCCGTCTCAGGCAGAGGGTCTGGAACGGGTGAACAAGTACCCCAAGAGCACAAAATATGGTCGGCAGAATCCCATTACCGCCCGCTGGAACAGCGAAGAGCAGCTTGTGCTCTGGCGGACAGCCTGGGCAGATGCTGTCAACCGCAGTTTGGAGCGCAGCGGGATTGAGGACAGAATCGACCACCGCAGCAACAAGGAGCGAGGTCTGGATGAAATCCCCACTATCCATGAGGGCGTTGCCGCCCGTGCCATGGAAGCCAAGGGTATTGTTGCAGATCGCTGTGAACTGAACCGGCAGATCAAGAAGGACAATGCACTCATTCGCTCCCTCAAGGCCACCATTCAAAAGCTGACCAAGGCATTTCGGGATACCTTGCCCGGTGTTGCAGATACGTTGGAATCCATGCGGCAGACAGTAATCCTTCTGTGCTTCCACATGAACCGCACAGGCCGGGACAGCCGAAATCTGCGTGACCGTTTGCAGCTTTACAGGAAAAAGCTGTCTGACTACTTTGAAATCGTCGGTCAGATCAAAGAAAAATCCAAGGAGCGCAAGGCAGCCCAAAAGGGAAAGCAGGATGCTCCCATGTGGAGATTCCAGTATAAGAAGGAGCTTACTACCCGTATTGCTACCCTGACGGAGGAAATTGAGGAACTGCAATCTGAGCGCAAGATGCTTCTTGAAAGCATGGATTGCAAGGATGCCAGTCAAATTCCAGAAATAAAGAAGCAGGCAGACAATCTTGAAAAGCGGCTCCGGGCACTGAATCAGAAAACGGAATCCCTCAAGCAACAGAGAGATTCCGTTCTGGAAAAGTATGATATTGCCGCCAAGGATGGTAATAATCGCTTTGATCCCCTTGCCATTTACAAAGCCCGTAAGGAAATCCGTCCTGAGAAGGAGGATGAAATAAAGGACAAGCTTTGGGACGAATATGGCCCTGATTACAGCCTGTTCATGCTGGCTGACAGCACCCAGCAGGCAAGAAAACTGCTTGACGAGGAAGCAGAGGAACGCTGGCTCGAACGAGAACTGCGGCAGCAGGAAAAGGAACAGCACACACCGGAAGTCCCTCAAAAGATTAACCGCAAACGGGACGATTGGGAGCGATGAAACCGTTGGGGGCAAAACGGTCCCCATCCGATACATTGATCGTCGTCAATAACAGGGCACCAAGATCTGCATCTCAAAAGCCGTACCGTTCCAGTGAAAGCCGGTCAATGCAGAGAGCTTTCCGGAATTACATTGCGATTATGCTTTTTGTTGTGGGCCTTTACATGGCAATTACGGGTGTGAACTGAATGGATATGAAAGAAACAGCAAAGCAGCTGAAACCTATCTTCGGATATCAATAGATGTGTAGTTACGATTCCACTGCTTCCCTGCCAGCGGGATACAGATTGCTTCTGCCGCAGGAAATGCTGCCCAGACCCATATCATTTGGCCGGTTTTTCCCAGAACAAATACAAGCAGCACCGGCAGGATTGCCTGACGCAGCACGGTCAGCACCATACTTGGGCGGGCAAGGGAAAGTCCCTGAAGCGCGGCCGATACCACGAGACCGGGGATGGAAATCAGCCAGGCCAGTGCCATCAAACGTAATGCCGGTGTTCCGATTTCCAGCATAGTGCCGGAGGCGTTGAACAGCTGCAGGATCGTATTCGGCAGCCACTCCAGAACCAGCAGGAACGGCAGGAAGAACAGCAGCGAGTCAAGCATTGCCCATTTCAGAGCCCGCGCAATGCGTTCTCTGTTTTTAGCACCGTAATTATAGGCGACGATGGGAATGACACCATTATTGATTCCGTGGACGCCGACGGTACAGATGCCCTGTATCCGGCTGCACACGCCAAACACGGCAACAGCTGTGGTGGAAAACGTCAGGAGAATAGTATTCATGGCAATGCCAACCAAACCGGTTAAGACCTGCACCAGCGTGGAAGGTATGCCGACACGCAGAATTGTCCGAATGCTTTCCCAGTCCGGGTGGAACGTAAAAGCAAAGGGGATTTCTCTGTTCCACCGGTAGTTGATAAACACCCCGGCGAGGAGTCCCATATACTGACCGATTACGGTTGCAATGGCGGCTCCTCTGGTGCCCATATTCAAAACAAAAACGAAAACCGGATCCAGAATCAGATTGGTCACGGAAGCTGCGGACAGCGTAAACAGGAACAGATGGCTTTTTCCGCTGGCAATTACGAAACGGTCAAACACCCACTGGCCCATCTGTCCCAGAGAAAACAGCATACAGAGCGACAGATAATCGATACCATAGGCGGCAATCACTTCGTTTCCTCCGCTCTGACGCATGAAGAACCATTTGACACCCAGCAGGCAGGCCAGCATAATCAGCAGCCATTCGCATACAGCGATAAAAATCGCTGCACTGGCAATCCGCTTCACCTTGCCCGGATTCTTTTCACCCAATGCTTTGGAAATTGCTGCATTCAGGCCCACGGCATTGCCCAAGCCCAGAGCCGATACAAACACCTGAACCGGGGCGGCCAGAGAAAGGGCAGTCAGTGCATCTTTTGCCACTCTGGAAACAAACACCGAATCCACAAAATTGTATAGAGAATTGATTAGCAGGCTCAGCATCAGCGATATGCCTGTGGTCAGGATCAGACGGCTGACCTTCTGCGTTCCCATTTCGTTTTCCATCAGAAATCTCCCTTTTCTTCCGATTATTTTAATCAAAAGCAGCCGACACCAATTTCAGATGATTCCTGATCGGGAGCTTCTGCGGACAATGGCTTTCACATTGGCCACATCCGATGCATTCCGAAGCTTTACCAAAGGAGTGCACCAATCCCTGATAAGCCGGTTCAATTTTCCATCCATCATTGGGATTCCGGAAAATGTCGTTATACAGCCGGAAATAGTTCGGAATGCAGATGCTTTTCGGGCAGCCTTTTAGACAATACCCGCAGCCGCTGCAAGGGATAGCGATAGCACGGTTAATCACCTTTGCAGCCTGTAACACACCTGCCTGCTCTTTTTCCGAAAGCGGAAAACGCTCCCGCATGTTTTCTTCTACCTGCCATCCTGCACTCATGCCGGAAAGGACAATTTCTACCCCCGGCAGGCTTTCCGCAAACCGCAGGGCCATGGCGTATGGGGTGATTTCCGGATCGAGTTCGGCCAGCATTTTTCGGGCTTCCTCCGGCGGATTAGCCAGAGTGCCGCCTTTTACCGGTTCCATGACCATGACAGAAACACCGTGACGAACTGCTGCCTCATAGCACCGGCGGGACTGGATGGATTCGCTTTCCCAATCCGCATAGGTCAGCTGCATGAGAACGCAGTCGATTTCCGGGTGGGCTGTCAGGATTTCCTCCAGCAAGTCATTCGTATCGTGGAAGGAAAAGCCAATGCGCTTTGCTTTCCCGTCTGCTTTCAGCTCTTTCAGAAATTCAAACTGCCCAGTTGCCTGCGCTTTGCGATAATGCTTTTCGTTGAGCCAATGGAGCATGTATACATCGAAGTAGTCCACACCGACACGCTGCTGTTCTTCGGAAAAATATCGGAAGCAGTCCGACTTGCTCTTTACCTGATACCCGGGCAGCTTTGTGGCGATCTGAAAACGATCTCTCGGATACCGTTTCACCAGACTTTCCCGCAAGGCGATTTCGCTTTTGCCGTCCAGATAGGTATATGCCGAATCGAAGTAGGTACCTCCCTTTTCCAGAAAGGCATCGACCATCCCGTTCAGTTGTTCATCCGTAATGCCAGAGGACATCAGTGCTACCATTGTTACAATACACCGTGTTTTCAGATCGATATCTGTATTATTCCAGTTCTCTCCATAGAGCACATCATCGTTGTAGTGGGCAAATTCTGGTGCGAAGCTGCCCAGCTGCATTCTTCCTGCTGTCTGTACAATTTTCTCAGCCATGTTGATTTCCTCCTGGTGCGGGTATTCATAACTGACAAGAGATTTCAGCTGGATACATTGTTCTTACTCACCATCCGAATATTCCAGCAGAAAGACTTTTACGCCAGCCCGGTCGAATGGGGCTGGCGTAAATGGAGGAAAGGAGAAAAAGAGATGTGGAATTGTTGTAAAATCTTATGTTATTTCAAAAGAATGGAAATTGATATATCCTTTTCCCAGGAAGCGGAAAAATAGGGGCTGTGTTCCCTGCTGAGGGCTGAACCTGGAAGCAGTGCCGGTTACGGTGCCGGAGGTTTCCGCTGGCAGAGCCGCAATGATCTGGGAAAAATTCGGGGAATGGGAGATCTCAATGGTGCCGGAGCCTTCTCCGCTTACGCAGAGTGCGATCTGCGACTCTGCTTCAAAATGAAAATATTTGAATCCCGCCACGCTGCCGTCACGCATATTGGCAATGTATTGGTCACCGTTGTTGGTGCGGTCCTTGCCGGTCTGGGTGAAATAGGGGTGGGCTTTTTTATCGAATTTTCGGTCATAGCGGGCAACCCCCTGCTTGCTCCACAGATTGCAGGCGATGCGTGCCTCATAGAAGCCGGTGCCGTTCAGTGGGCCGCCGTTCAGGCCGCAGCTGGTAACCTCTGCCTGCTTGAATACGCCAGGCGCGGGATGCTCCAGCTTTTCGGCACAGGCCTGACGGCTGTAAGAATGCTGGTTGGTCTGGCGGTGGTAGAAGGTATACCAGTCATCGCCGATGTTCAGCATACCGCCGTGGGTATTGCCCAGATAGTTCAGCGCCTTGGCTTCATCCTCGTTGCCATTCAGAAACAGATCGCCCTGGTCAACCAGTGTACCGCCAAAAACGAAATCCCGATCCGGGTAATCGCTGACGGCATAGCACAGTTCGTGATTGTGCCGGGAGGAATAGGAGAAAACATACTTGCTGCCGTCCTTGCGGATGGAGCTGGCTTCGAAGAATTCATGATTGGGGAAGGACCCGGGGCCTTCTTTTGGGAACAGCAGCTTCGGAGCTTCCTTCATGGTAATCATATCGCTTTCCAGTCTGACTACCACACCGCCGTCATTTTTCAGCTTATGCAAGCCGCTGGCAATCGCCGGCGTCGGCGTATAAAAGCCGGAATAGAGATACACAGAGCCGTCATCGTCCACCAGCACACCGGGGTCAAAGGGAAACTGGTCCCCCTTCTTTCTTCCCCACAGAGTACCGTCCTTGTAGTGGACATGGCCATGGAACTGATAGGGACCGGCAGGATGACTGCTGACAGCCACGCCGATGATCCCCATAAAATCAAAGGCATAATACAGATAATACCGCCCGTCCGGCCCCTGAACCACATCCGGTGCAAACAGGAGCCGTAAGCCGAGCTTGTTTTTGGGATCCTGGTTTTTCTTATAAATCACGCCCTGATAGCGCCAGGATTTCAGGTCATCCGCCGGTGCCGACCAGCAGACATAATCACCCACACAGAAGATGGGGGCATTGAAATGATCGTGGGAGCCGTAGACATACACGCGGTCTCCAAACAGCCGCGGTTCCCCATCGGGAATGTACTCCCAACTGGGAAGGTAGGGATTGAATACCTGTTTTTCCATTGATTCGCCTTTCCGCGGTTATTCGCTTTACGTTTTTTGTGGGGAGTACCGGATTCCGGGAATAACCCCGGAATCCGGCTGTTTGCAATTACTGGATTGCGTTGGTCCAGGCGTCAAAGTTCACAGTGAAGTCACGTGCCAGCTTCTCGCTGATCTCGGACACGTAGGGCAGAACCAGCTGGTTATCCTCATTAACAGCGGCAACTGCTTCCTTGCCATTGGACTGGGTGATCTTTACTGTATCATCCGCCACTTCCCAGGTGCCGTTTTCAACAATGCCCATATTGTCGTAAGTGAATTCATAGGTGTTGTCGCGGAAGAAGGTCATGGTGCAGGCACCCTTGACATCCCACATGATCAGGACATTCACGGCCTTCTGCCAGACTTCTTCGGAGACGACGAAATCACGGGCCAACTTCTCGCTGATTTCAGATACATAGGGCAGAACCATGGTGTTCTCTTCACCCAGGGCAGCGGTTACTTCAACACCATTGGACTGGGTGATCTTGAACAGATCATCCTCAACGGTCCAGGTACCGGCTTCCTCGATACCCATGTTGTCATAGGTGAACTTGTAGGTGAAGTCTGCATAGAAGGTCATGGTGCAGGCACCCTTCTCTTCCCAGGCGAACAGAACGGTCTTTTCCTCTGCGGCTTCCTCCTGAGCGGCGGGAGCTTCTGCAAAGGCGGGCAGGACAGCAGCGGGGATCATGGTGCTGACGGTCATGGCGGCAGCAAGGATCAGGGTGATGGCTTTCTGGTTTTTCATAATTATTTCTCCTTTTTTGTTTGCTTTTTTGCGGTGATATACATACCGAATCCGGCAATGGCAAGAACGCTGAATCCGGCAAGCATTGCGTACAGTGCGGTAAAGTACCAAGGGGTCACTGCCAGGATCTGGTCAGTAGAGCTGTAGCCGTTCATGGCATTACCCTGGCAGATGGAATAGACGATCCGCTGAGCGGAATTCTTCATCGCTGTCTGGACAACGGGATCGTCCTTGTAAAGCAGCTGGCTGGAAACTGCCTGTTCACCGGAGCCGTCCCACAGGTGGGTACCTGCCAGCAGGCCAAGGACACCGTCCATGTAGTCACGGGTGGTGGAGCAGTCGGTGATGTTGTAGCCATCCACGTTCCATTCCTTATCCAGCACCCAGGTCATCAGGCCGCGGTGGGCACCTGCCCAGACAACACCCAGGCGGTTGAAGGAAGTCATGACGGAAATCAGGGGGCCCTGGTCGGCAATGGCTGCCTCAAAAGCTTTCAGGTAAATTTCACGAATGGTCTGCTCATTGGCCCAGGTGGCAATACCGTTTCGGTAGGTCTCCTGGTCGTTCAGAACCAGGTGCTTGATCTGCACGGTCACACCGTTCTCGGCGATACCGGCGCACTGTTCCTTACCGATCTGGCCGCCCAGGTAGCCATCCTCAGAGTAGTACTCAAAGTTACGGCCGGAATAGGGGCTCCTGTGGATGTTGTCGCCAGGGGCATACATACCGTTGTAGCCATTGGCCAGGCAATCCTCACCCATGCAGTGACCCACATCATGGGCAAGCTCCCGGTTGTAGGTAGCTGCCAGAATATCAGCAGAAGTGTAGCTCATAGCGGAGAAGCCGCCCAGCAGGCTTGCAGTCAGACCCTGAGGGCCATTCTCGTTTTTGGTCTCAGGCAGGCCGATGATGCCGTCCCGCTCCACGGCAACCGTGTTGTGGAAGCCCTGGGATACCAGCTTGCGCATGGCGTCAAAGGTGAACTGCTCCATGTAGGCATTCCACAGCGGATCATCCAGGGAGCGGCCAATCATCATGGGGGCAGTCAGGCCATTGTTGGCACCCAGAACCGGTGCATCCACTGCGCCCTCCTCTGCCAGATAGACCTCCATATACTTCTGAACCAGCTGCCTGTAAATATCATTGTTTCGGTCTGCGGTAACCCCAGAGGTCTGACCCATGTACAGGCCGTCCCGGGTCATCTGGTCGGTGACCTTCATGGATACCGGAGCTGTGGGGAAGGTGCCAGTCCAGTCACTTCTGGTCAGATAGCGGAAGCTGCTCTGCAGCCCGGCATCCATGCCGGAATATTTCAGGACATCCGCATTGTCAAAGCGGTTGGTGATAGGCTCACCGGTGTAGGCGGAAACAGCATAGGTTGTGTTGTCCAGGCTGGGAACGTTCCAGCTCTTGACCATGGCTGCATTGCCGTCGGCATCCATTCTGCCGTCTGCCGTGGTATAGCCCAGGCTTGCCAGGAAGTTGTTGGCAGCATCGTGGGCATCCGTACCGACGGTGAAGAGGTAATTTCCAGCGTCCAGAATGTAGGTCTTTGCGTTGTTGGAATCGTAGGAAGCCAGATCGCGCTTGCTGACAGTGATGGTCAGAGTCTGCTCGGCACCTGCATCCAGCAGGCCGGTCTTATCAAAGCCCACCAGCTGCACTGCGGACTTCTCCACGCCATTGGCGCGGTCATATTCCGTGTAGGGGGACTGGGCGTAGATCTGGACGGTATGCTTGCCGGGGACACTGCCGGTGTTCTTCACCGTCACCCGGAAATTCAGGTCAGTGCCCGCATCCTCCATATCAAAGGCGGTGTATGCAAAGTCGGTATAGGACAGACCGGTACCAAAGGGGAAGGCAACCTGCTCGCTGTAACAGAAATCACCTGCGTTGCCGGTACCCATGACATAGTCGGTATACCGGGTCTCGAAATAGCGGTAGCCCACATAAATACCTTCCTGATAGACAACGAAAGCGTTGTTGTAGGAAGCCTTACCCATGGGGTCGTCACCCAGCAGGCTGACGTAGTCGGCCAGGTTTTCCCAATAGTGGACACCGAAGTTGTTGAAGGAAGGAGAATAGTGATTGTTCTTCAGATAGGTCTCCACGGTACGACCGGAGGGGTTGACCTGACCTGCCAGGATCTGCGCCACGCCATCGGTACCGGTCAGGCCCAGGTCGCCGATCCACAGGCAGGCATCCACGGGATAGGCATCCAGGAAGTCCAGGCTGACCATATTGGAGGTGTTCAGCAGGACGATCAGGCGCTGGAAGGTGCCGTCTTTGCGGCAGGCGGCCAGATTCTCCATCAGCTCCAGCTCATCGTCATTCAGGCGAAGATAGTCGCCGTCCTTGCCGTCTTTGCCATCGTAGATGGCCAGGTCGCAGCCTTCGCCGCCGGAGCGGGCAATGACCACGATGGCAGCGTCGCCGTATTCTGCGAAGGTGGACTTAACGGATTTGCCGTAAACCTTCCAGGGCACTTCGTTGATGGCATAGTCCGCAGTCTTGCTCTCCGTGGTGGAGGGGACAGAACGGACATACTTGGAGCCGTCGCCGGTCTCATAGAATTTCCACAGACGCTCGTTGACGTTCAGGCCAACTCTGGTCAGGGAGTTCTTAAAGGTCTCCGCCTTGGAGGCATCCACCTGACCGGAGCCGGTGCCGCCGTAAATGGGGCGGACGGAGGACTGGGAGAACAGGCTGATCTTTGCACCCTCAGGCAGAGGCAGGGCTGCATTGTCATTGCGCAGCAGGCTGGCACCTTCGGCCATAACCTGGGCGCACAGTTCCTTCTCATGGGCTGCCAGATCATCCTGGGTTGTATACTGGGATTTGAAATATTCGGTATCGCCCTGTGTATCCCCGCGGACGACCTTGAAGGTCTGGGCGTGGAGGAACTGGTTGATGACCGTCTCATACTGGGAAACAATGGGCATTGCAATTCCCAGCACGATTGCCAGAACCAGTCCCACGCAGCCGCAGGACAGCCAGGCTTTTCTGTGTTTGCTGATAAATGCCATGGTTTACCTCCTTGAATCCGGAGCAGGGGTGATCCCCCTGCTCCGATATGGTTTATTTGAACAGGCCGTTCAGTGCAGTTTCAAAGGCGGGCAGCCACCATTCGCGGTAGCCGGCCTTGGTGGGATGCTTGGCATCTGCCATGTACAGAGCCAGATCCTCTGCGCTGATGGCATTGAACTGCTCGTCGTTGTACAGGTCGATGACAGTGATATTCCCCCACTTCTCTGCCATGGCCTTGGCGGCCTCAATCAGGGAAGCGTAATCATTGCTGTCAAAATGGCTGTTGCTGTAGAACACGATGGGGCAGTTCCACTTTTCCTGAACGGTGGCAATGATGTATTCCATGGCACCGTAAGTGGTAGACCGGTCGAAGGCATCCGCGCTCTTCACATCAGCGGCGGTAATCTCACCGGGCTGGCAGCGGCCGCCCACATCATTGGTGGACAGCTGGCATACAAAGGCATCCAGAGCATCCACACAGGCATCACTTGCCAGATAGCTGTTCAGACGATCCACATAGCTGTCATTCTGATGGATGGAATTGTTTACCTGAGCCAGGGTCGTGCCGGAGACTGCTTCCTTGATGGCAGTGCAGCTGTTTCTCTTGGCGATAAATTCACCCATAGCTTCACCCTCGGACTTCTCACCGAAGGTAACGGAGGAGCCCAGGAAGAAGATGGTCTTGCCGGTGAGAGGGCTTTCTGCCAGGGCAGGTGTTGCATCCACGGAGTATTCCTCGGCATTGCCCGCAACGACCTCCACAGCGGAAACGAAGTAATCCTTCCAGTTCACACCGGATTCGCACTCGTCCTCACCATAGGTGATGTTGATTCGGCCATCCTCGCCGGGAACAGATACCATGACAGTGCCGTCCTCCAGGGTGACGGTGATGGTCATATCCACATCGTCGAAAGCCCAGGTACCGGTGGCGAAGATTTCGTCCTTGTCATCGATGTTGACGACCTTCGCGGACTGCTCGGCATCATCCATGCAGATGACCGCATGATCGATACCCTCAAAGGCCACCTTCTCAGCGGCAATGCCCAGCAGAGCCTGCTGCCAGGAAGCACGGGATGCGGTATTGTTGGCAGACTTCTTATAAGAGGACATGGCGAAATCGGTACGTACGCTCAGGCTGCCGTCAGGGGTAAGATCGCCGGTGATGACGATGCCGTCCCAGTTGACGGTCAGGGTATAAGTGGTGCCGTCCACCTCGATAATGCCGCTGGGATCCTCTTCCAGAGTCCAGAAGCCGGTATCGAACTTATTTGCATCCTCGCCGCCGCCATAAGGAACGTCAGCCTTGCCGCTGTAGCGACCCGGGGTGATTTCGTCCACAGCACCGTCACGCAGAGCGTAGGCACTGCACAGGCCGCCTTCGTAGAACTCTACATCAAATTCATAGGGGGTATTGAAGCCAACAAAGGTCAGGATCTTCTCGCCACTGTTCAGCACAGACCAGACATCCTCGGGAATCTGGAAGGTATCGCTGAGCCCGCTGCCATCAAAAGTCAGGGTCATGCCGTCGGCTGTCAGCACAGAACGGGCGCAGGCATTGATGCCGTCGTCTCGGGTAACATCGGGATAGTGCAGGTAAATAACGGGGCCTTCGATCTCATCGTCACCGAAGGTGTAGCCGGACATACCGCCTGCACCGGCGGT
This sequence comes from Clostridiales bacterium, assembly GCA_022777455.1. Next base: position 17,623 of record JALFGI010000330.1, read on the forward strand.
CTTGGTGCGGGTGTAGGAGAAGGTGGTTTCCAGCTTGCATTCGCCGGATGCGGTATCATAGAGCTTTGCAGTGAAGTCCCGGAAGCAGACGGCAGTCAGCTTTTCGCCGCTGAAGGTCAGGACAGCACCGGTGGTGTCGATTTCTGCGGGAGCTGCTTCCGTTGCGGCTTCTGTAGGTGCTTCGGTAGGTGCTTCGGTTGCAGCGGTGGTCTCTGTAACGGCAGGGGCTGTCGTTGCAGGCGTTGTGGGCGCGGGAGCTTTCTCAGCACCGCAGCCGGTCAGACTCACTGCCAGAACAAACGCTGCGATCGCAGCCAGTTCTCTTTTCAGTTTCATAATTCATCCTCCGTCTGTTATTTGTGCTGCAGCCTGTAGGCCGGGGCCTACAGGCTGCATAAAGGGGGGCAGGGAAAAAACGGATTAAGCGTGCTGTGCTTCCCAGTATGCAGCAGCGTCTGCCAACCAGTCCTCTTCGGTCTCGAAAGCAATTTCATCGCTGCCGGTGGCATCCAGGGAGCGGACGTACTGACCGCCGTCGGCAAAGCCCAGGCAGAAGTTCAGGCCAAAGGTAAATGCGCCGTCTTCCTCAGTCAGGTCATAGGTGTAGTCCAGAGCGGCAATGGCACCGTTCTCGGCTCTGCCCTCCACGGTGGGACCCTGGTAGCTGTAGCAGGTGAAGGCCAGGAAGATCTCCTCGTCATCCAGGTTGGTCCAGTAGCCGTAGTAGTAGAAGCTGACGCTCTTACCCTCGTCGCTCTGGGTCATGCGGACAAAGCCGTCCTCATACAGGTCGATTTTTACGGAGACATCCTTCTTGGAGGTCTCAGGGTTGCTGACACCGGTGAACTGATAGGCAATGGCCTTCTCGGACAGATCTTCTGCTACGTACTGCTCAGGGGTGTACTCCTGCCAGGTTTCGTAGTCCACAGTGGGGTTCTTGTACTCTGCCAGGGCGGCAGGGCAGATGCAGGCGATAGCCAGCACCAGGGTCAGGGAAATCAGGGTACGGATTGCTTTTTTCATATTTTTTCCTCCTTAATTTATTCAGCACTTACCGTGCATGAATTACGCTTTTCTGCGGGCATCGCACATGGCTGCAATGCTCACGATGACTGCCAGCACCAGCATCACTGCCGCCAGGACAAAATGAACGGAAAGACCTGTGTTCATCACATCGCCGGACAGATAGAAGGCCAGGTAGCTGGTACGGCCTGCGGCGAAGGCTGCCAGAGCAGCAGCCAGTGCCGTGAAGGTCAGCAGGCTGGGTACGTGGAAGAAATCCTTCCACGCTGCCAGCACTCCGAGTATGGCCCCGGCGGCCAGCAGTCCGGTCACCAGGGGGACATTCTCGGTGCTTTCAAAGGAAGAAGCGGTCAGGATTCGATAAAAGACCAGGCTCAGAACCGTAAGGCCGGTTGCGGCAAGACTCAGGACTTCGCGCTTTCCCTGAATTACAGACAGCTTAGACATGTTCTTCCTCCTTCTTGTTAATGGAAATCAAATACAGTGCGGCAGATGCTGCTGCCAGAATGCCGAAGCCGATCTCCATAGCCAGCAGAGCGGGCTGCCACCAGGGGGTGACGGTCTCGATCCGGTCGCTGGAGGACTGGCCATTCATCGCAGAGCTGTTGACAAAGGCATACAGATTGTGGTGAGAGGCATCCCGCATGGCGGTGAGCATCACCGGATCATTGCGTACCATTTCCGCAGACAGGGTGGTGTTGACATAGGAACCGCTGTCGGCATCAAAGGTGCCGTTATTCATAATCATGGTCGTACCGGCGGCAATAATGGCATTGCCGTCATACAGACCGGCGGTGGGAGAGTTCAGGTCGGTAATGACATAGCAGTTGCTGCCCCATTCCTTGCGCAGGACAGTCGTCATCAGATCGTACTCAGAAGCGGTGCCCAGGATGCCCAGACGGTTGTAGGAACCCATCATGCCGGGAGCTTCGCCGTAGGTCATCAGGCCCTCAAAGCCGCGCATCATATTTTCACGCAGATCCTGCTCGTTGACAAAGGTTGCCACGCCGATTCGGTTCTGCTCCTGATCGTTGGCAGTAAAGTGCTTGACGGTAGTAACCAGACCCATTCGGTTGGAGCCGCGAACCTGGGCAGCACCGATCATGCTGTTCAGCACGCCGTCGGCGGAGTAGTATTCGGAAGCACGGCCGCCGTAGGGAGTACGGTGGAGATTGGTGCCGGGGCCATAGAGGAAGCTGGCGCCGCAGTACAGGGCATCTTCACCCATCATCTCGCCTTCTGCCTCAGCCAGCTCCTGATTGAAGGTGGCTGCCAGCACAGGCTCCGAGCAATAGAAGCTGGCATCCAGCAGCGCAAGGTCTGTCTTATCCTCGGTGATACCATCGCTGACCATGTAAGAGGTTCCGATGGGCTGCCGATCTGCTCCAACCTTGCTGTACAGGTAAGGCAGGTTCAGGCCAACGGGAGAGTCACCGCCGGTGGATGCCACGAAAGACAGGGAAGGCACCGCGCTGACGTGGTAACGGCCATTGGCTACCAGAGCAACCATGTCCTCCACGGTCATATTGTCCAGGATCACATCCCAGTAGGGATCATCGTAAGCTCTGCCCCGCATCATTACTACCGGGATCACCTGGCTGCCATCGCCGACAGTCACATCCTGAACAGTGATCCGGGAGGCAGAATCATTGAATTCGCCGTTTTCAAATTTCTTTTTGTCATTCAGAGCGGACTTCATTCGGTCGGAAGCAGTCACCTCCAGAGCCTTGGGCCAGGTACCCTTCCAGTCGTTTCGGGTCAGATAGGTGATCCGGTCTGCTTCATCCACCCAATAGTTGATATCCGCATCGGCAAAGCAGGCCCGAATGGGTTCACCGGTGTAGACAGAAACAGAATAGGTTTCGCTGTCAGTCTCTGCCTGATTCCAGCTGTATGCCAGAGCCGCATTGCCATCCACAGCCGCGCCCTTGGCTGCCAGAATATTGTTCACGGCATCGTGGGCACTTTCACCCACTGCCAGATAATAGGTTCCGGCTTCCATGATGTATGTACCGAAGCCCTTGGCATCAAAGGATGCCAGCCACTGCATGGGTACGCTCACGGTCACGGTTTCCGATGCGCCGGGAGCCAGCTCTGCGGTCTTACCGAAGCCTGCCAGCTGAACCGCTGCCTTTTCTACGGCATTTGCCTTGTCATACTCCGTGTAGGGAGACTGGCCATAGACCTGCACGACTTCCTTACCGGCAGTGCTGCCGGTGTTGGTGACCTTCACCTGGACGCAAGCCGTGTGCGCAGCCTCATCAAAGGTGACCCCCAGCAGCTCCCGGGTGAAGCTGGTGTAGCTCAGGCCGTAGCCGAAGGGATACAGCACTTCCTTCTCCCAACTCCAGCCGTCTGCATCTGCATTGCCATTTCCCAGAATGCAGTCCTCGTAGCGGGTCTCGTAATACTTGTAGTCCTTGTAGATGCCCTCGGCATAGACCACATAGTTCTTGGCCTGGGAGGCCATGATCTTGGAGCCGTTGGTATAAATGAAGTTGCCGTAGTTCTGCATGGCAGGGCTGGCATGGGCATCCACCGCCACCGTTTCCACCGTTCTGCCGGAGGGAGACACCTTGCCGGTAATCACGTCTGCCAGACCGTAGGCACCGCGATAACCTGCATTGCCCAGATGGAGGATTGCCTGGATCTGGGGATCTGCCTGCAAATCGGAAATCTCAGGCCAGTAGTCACCGCTCAGCAGAATCATCACCTTATCCGCCGCAGCCTTGGCCTGGTTGATCATGGCGTACTCTTCGGCTGTGATGGTCAGTGCCTCATCCGGTAGGTCTGCACCCTCACCGGCGGAGCGGGCGATGACCACCAACGCGGCATCCGCAGTACCATCCGTCTGCACCTTCAGACCGTCCAGCTCCAGAGCCTCCGGCAGATGTGCTGCACTGGCCATATCCGCTGCGGTCATACTGCCGCCGCCATGTGACAGAGCCAGCATAAAATTCTCTGCACCCAGAACCAGGATGCTGCCGCTCTGCACAGGCAGTGCGTTGGCTTCGTTTTTCAGGAGGATGGTACCCTCCTGGCCGATCTGACGGATCAACGCTGCTTTCGCCTGGTACTGTTCTTCCAGAGACGCATAGGAGGACTTGAAATACTGGGTGTCCTCATTTTCCGCCCCCGCGGCTTTCACAATGCGGCTGGTCTGGATTCCCAGAGCCTCGTTGATCAGCGCCACATAGGTACCTGCCACATTCCCCACAGCCAGTGAGAAAGCCGTGAGCAGGACAAACGTCACTGTGAACGCGCGCCACAAACCAATCCTTCTTTTTTTCATGTTTTTCTCCCTTCTCCGGATGATTCCGGACTGTTTACACCAGTATCCTACCGAAAAAAGAGCGAAAAACAATAGAAAACGCCCAACCTGAAAGGTTGGGCGCGTATTTTGACAAATTATTCCGTTTTGCCTAATTTTAATATTCTGTTTTTGTGCATTTTGCTTCTTATGGATGGAATGGCAGCAGGATCTTTACAGAAAAGATTCCATTGTCTGTGTTGATGCTCATCTCACCGTGGTATTTTTTCACCAGGTACTGCATACTTTTCACTCCGTAGCCGTGGTGTACCTGATCTGCGTTGGTCGTAACCGGCAAGCCGTCCTGCATCTGGATGGGCTGTCCCTGATAAAAGTTTTCCACGCAGACAGAGGTCATGCCAAAGGCATCCACCACCGTCAGGGTGATGATCCGCATTTCCGGGTTCTCCACCATGCGAACGGCTTCAATGGCATTGTCCAGCGCATTTCCCAAAAGGGAATACACATCCGGCTTTTCCATAAACTCCAGCCGATGCCCGTCTGCCACACAGTTCAGGCGGATCTTCTCCTTCTGGCACAGCAGACCTTTCTCCGCCAGCAGCAAATTGAGCACCTCATTTCCGGTGTCCACCCGGGAATCATATACATCGATCAGCTCCCGGATGCTTTCAATCTCCTGCTGGGTTCCGGCATCCTGCTGAGCAGAAATCAGCCGGAGCAGATGCCGCATATCGTGGCATTTGATGTTCAGCATCTTCACCGTTTCCTGCGAGATCGCCAGCTGCTTCCGCTCCTGTTCCCACATCTGTTGGATAACAACAGCATCGTGCCGCACCTCATCGATCTTGAAAATACTCTGCAGATTCCCCAAGGCCAGCAGGCAGGCGATGAAATCGTAGGTCATTCCGATAGTCTGCATGGTTGAGCTGCTGTTGACCTTGTTTGCTCGCCAGAGCGCATTTAATACGATGGTACATAGCAGAATGACTCCGCTGAGCATCAGCACGTTCAGGCTTCCCATATACTGCGCCGTCTCGGTATTGATCCTTCTGGTAAAAACCAGCAGCATCGGAACCATCGCCGCAGCAAAGGTGAGCAGATATAAAATATTATAGAGCGGACCTTTTCCCACACCGGTCAGCAGGATCAGAATTGCAAAAGCCCGATTGAAGCAGTGCTGGGCTGCATAAGCTGCCGTGCAGCAGAACAGAGAAACCACAGGGCTGCATCCGTAGCATAGCAGCGTAATCAGTACGCCAACCCCGAAGAGCAGCAGATAGCGAAGGACATAGAGGGATGAGAACGCTGCCAGGAAAGCGTTCCATACGCTGGACAGGAGCACACCGCCTGCAAGCAGCGCCAGCAGTTTCTCCCAGAAATGCGGTTCCCTTTGGAGCCTTACTACCATAGGGATCAGGAACAGAATGTACTCTATGAAAAATTCATAGCGGGGAAAGTGGTTCAGCCACCAATTCAAAAGATTCACAGATTTTTTCCCTCCCCCAGCCACACGTTCAACGCCTGCATAAACTGTTTCTTTTTCGGGTGACTGATCTGGATGGTGTCACCATTGATCAGTTGAATGTCATAACCGATTACCGTCGAAATTGCTCTGGGGTTCACCAGGAAGCAGCTGTTGCACCGGAGGAATCCACTCTCTGCCAGCGTTTCCTCCATTTCGGAGAGAGAGCCGGTAGCCTGGATGGTTTCTGCGGCAGTGTGATAGCTCAGCATGTGGCTGTTTACTTCCACATACAGGATGGAACGCACCGACAGCCGCCGAATCCCCTGGCGCATTTTCAGGGTGATGCTCTTCTCTGTCCGGGATTGCAGAATGCCCATGCATTTGCGCATCCGCAGGAGGAAATCATAATAGCTCACCGGCTTCAAAACAAATCCAGCCGCGTTCACATCATATCCCCGCACTGCATACTGTGCCATGTTGGTCACAAACAGCAGCAAGACACTTCCATCCTTCTGCCGAAGTGCAGAGGCAGCATCCATTCCGTTGATGCCTGGCATCTGAATATCCAGAAAGACCAAATCAAAATCCGGGCGATATCCCTCCAGGAAAATCCCTGCGTTTTCAAACTCCGTAACCTGAAAACTGTCGCTGCGGAAGTTTTCCCGAAAAAAACGATCCAGATAATTTCGCAGCAGCAGCCGATCCTGCGGGTTGTCCTCGACAATAGCAAAATGAAAGGCCATGACGACACCTCCGTCAAATCCATTTTCATGGGGTATTATAGCAAAAAATGCAGCCGTTGGAAAGATGGGCAGGCAAAGAATATGCATGCTATCTTCTGCAAGCAGCGCCTGTGTGCTACCCAGGCGAAAAACTTGTTGGGGTTCATGCCCCAATCCCCAAGATCATTGCCCTCAAGGCAATGGCTGCGCATTCATTCTGAACGCTTTATTCATACCGACAGAGGCAGGCACCGCGTTCGGTACCTGCCTCGTTATATTTTTTTACAGGAGATCATCAGCGGAAATCAAATGCAGGAAATAAACATCCTCTTCATATCTGCGGATTCTTTCGCTGAACGGGAGCCAGCTGTAGATGTAAACATCAGTGTTCTGCAAAGCATATACATAAGCTTCTGTCAGGAGCTTTTCTTTTGTGCCGTAATACCGGCTGATTAATCCATAGGCGACACCGGCGTCTTTTGTGATATTACGCATGATCGTGTGAGTATAACCAAGCTTTCCAAAATGAACGATGGCAGCTTCCAGAATGCGTTTTTCAGTTTCCTCCCGTTGTTTATCACGGTTCGTTGTATCGTAGTTTCTCAAGGTATTCTCCTTTTTAAGCGCATTTCTCACAGACTAATCCTATTATAAAAATATCGTATCATATAATTCATTGGCTTTCAAGCCACAAAAAATTTAATTCAATCCGCACACTCGAAAAGGCTGCCACCACATCCACGTAAAAACAGCTCCCGGATGTTACTCCGAAAGCTGTTTGCCTTCAAATTACCGGCTCACCCTTTGTCAAGCACTACAAGAAGAATTGCTCACATATCTCTTCAAAGAATGCCCAGATAAAGAAGCATTGCAGAAGCTGTTTATCAATCTGAGTCCGTTCTCGAAACCGAGACAAGGCTAAATAGCCAAAAAGCGGTACTGATACTATTTTTCAATAAATGAGTTCAAAAAATTACAGAGATGTGATATACTATATCTGGGTGATGAAAAATGGCTTCCAGATATAAATTCAGTGAAGAAGAAATCCAAGAGCTTGAGAAGGCACGCAAAAGCAATAAGGATAAGCGAGCAGAATCAAGGTTGAAAGCGCTGGTACTCCGAGCAAAAGGAGCATCTGCCATAGAAGTATCCCAAGCAACCGGGTTTCACGCAGGTTCAGTGACACGACTTGTAGCCAAATACCGGGATCACGGGATTGAAGCAATTACCGGCAACCATTACGGTGGGAATCGGCGCAATATGAGCTTTGAGGAAGAAGCTGCAATTCTGGCGCCTTTTAAGGAACGAGCCGAAAAAGGCGAGATGGTTGAAATCAGCGAGATTGCAAAAGCGTATCAGAATGCAGTGGCGCACAAAGTCAGTGATACCCAGGTTTATTGTGTACTGCACCGACATGGATGGCGGAAAGTGATGCCTCGGAGCAGGCATCCCAAGAAGGCCAGTGAGGAGGTCATTGAGTCCTCAAAAAAATTAAAGCAAGGGTAGATGAGTTGAAAAATTCCACAGGCAGAGTGGTAAGGGTAATGTTTCAGGATGAGGCTGGATTCGGAAGGATCAACAAGCCGAAGAACTGTTGGTGCGAGAAAGGGATCCGTCCCAGTGTATGCAGAGGAAATTCTGAAAACATTCATTATGGCAACGAACAGCAAACACGATTGATCTTATTCCTTTTAGAAAAAATCCATTATGCCAACAAAACTGGGTGCGCCAAGCCGGCGCACCCTTTTACTGTTTCTCCCTCCACAGAAGGAAAACACTCACCGCCAGTGCTGCGCCCTTTGCAAAGGCTTCCAACATTACGGCGGTGAGCGTTGTCATTTTGTGCTGCACCGTACAATGGTATCGGCTGCAGTGATGACTACCAGGACAATCACAAATCCCAGGGTAAAGCAAATCAGCTCATTCATGGTTTACTCCCTCCTCTCTATGGTTTTTGATTTTGCACCCGACGATAGAACGTGGTTTTGGACATTTGGAGTTTGCGCATTGCTTCTACCGCCGTAATCTCTCCATTACGCCATGAGGCAATCACGGTCTCTTGCCCAGGACGCTCCAAGGGTTTACGGCCTTTGTACTTGCCTTCCTGTTTGGCAATGGCGATTCCTTCCTTCTGCCGCTGGAGCAGGTATTCCCGTTCCAGCTGTGCCACAGCTCCAAAGATTGTAAGGACAAAACGCCCGCTGGGGGTGGAGGTATCCAGAGACTCCTTTTTGGAAATGAACTCCACCCCCTTGGCGGTGAGCTGCTCAATCAGCTCCAGCAGGTCCTTGGTGCATCTGGCAAACCGGGAGATGGATTCCACGACCACCGTATCACCCTCCCGGACAAATTCCAGCAGCCGCTGCAACTCCGGACGGCTGGTATCCTTGCCACTCTGACGGTCGATGAACACCCGCTCCACACCCAGCTCCTGCATCAGTACTTCCTGACGGGCAGTGTTCTGGCCAATGGTGCTGACCCGCACATAACCAACTTTCAATTTATTCGCCTCCTTTCCCGATAGAGTCACTTTTTTCGTGGAACGTCCAAAAATAAAGAAATCACCCCTATTGAAACGCATTTTGCCACCGTTTTTCAGTTCCGCTGGGGTAAAGTCTAACGGTACTCTTTCAGAATGGCACCACCATCAGACTTTCGCCAATTCTCAGGAAAAGTTCCGGGCGCTGGAAGTATTGGGCATACTTCCGGAGTAAATCTTCTGGCAGGGACGCAAAGTTATCCTCACCCAAACCGCAGATAAAGAACGGGCCGCAGAGGATGTCGTAGATGTTGCCGTCATCGTCCCGCAGGGCTCGGTTGTAGCCCAGGCCCAGCAGCTTTCCTTCGTCGTTGCACACGATGGCTACAGGGTCAGGGAATGGATATACTGCCTGAATGGTGCCTCCCACGAACTTCTGCATGGATTCCAGGGAGCCGTCCAGCTCCATTCGCTCCGGTGCCTTCCCCGGTAATACTGCCAATACTGTCATGTTTCTTTCCTCCTATCCGCAATACAAGTATTCTTCGATTTCTTCCGGGGTGATGCCTTCTGCCAACAGATCGTCAATGTCATCCTCCGACACGCCATAGCAGGAGGCGACTGCCTTGAGGTCGCTGATGTAAGCATCCTCCTCTGAAAAACCGGGGTAGTGGGGCTTATAGTACAGTGCCCAGCCGTAACTGGGGCTTCCGAAAGTGGGATACAGCTTTTCGTCGTTGAAGTCACTGCGTGATATTTCGCCACGTCCGTCGATTTTCAGAATGTCCCCGGTGAACACACGAACAGCCTCCACCTTCCCCAGATTCAGGCGGGAATTCTTCAGCCCTTTTCGCAGGATTTCCTCTGTGCTGGCATAGACATACAAACCCATTTGCGGCAAGTGGTACAGTGCAAGCGGATTGTTGCCCTTCACGAAATACAGCTCGTCCTGCTCCGTCAGAGCTGTGATGGTAAAAGAACCTTCCAGTTCCTCTGCCATGAACCGCAGAGAATCAAAATCCACCTGCCCATACTGCTCCAGCAGCTGCACCGCCACATAGCTGTCTGTCTCCACGCTGGTGGCGGGCAGCTTGTACTTTTTCCGCAGGACCTTGTCATTGAAGAGGACACCGTTGTGCGCAAGTGCAAAGTGAGTATTGCCTGCAATGCCGGGGAAAGGATGGTTGTTCTGATTCAGCTTCTCGGAGCCCTGGGTGGTCATGCGCGTATGTCCCATGACGGTGGTCGACAAAGCAGGCAGTCGATACCACATCAGGTGTGCCGGGAGGGGGCGCTTGAAGATACACTGTCTCCCATTAATGTTATAGGCGATACCGGTGGCGTCCGTTCCCCGTTCCTCACTGGCGACGGACAGTGCTGTGAGTAGCCGCAGACGCTGTTTTCGGGTCAGCTTATGAGCGTAGTCAACAAATCCAAACAGGCAGCACATACTCACACCTCCGCTTCTGCCGTCACAGGTTCATTGATGTAGAGCCGCCGCTCTTTCAGATACTGCACCAGCTCCGGCAGGTGGGCGCACCCTGAAACAAAGGTGGTCCAGGATAAATCCTTGAGCTCATCGTCAGAAAGATAAATCGCCACATCACAGATGCGATCCAGCAGCTGTAACGTGGCGGTGAGGGTATTCAGCTTTAGCGTTCCGCGGAACATCCGAAATTCCACGGTATGGTAATTGGTCAGGTTGACACAGGTGTATCGCTCCCGGCTGCCCTTGGCAACGTCCAGCACCTGCCTGGGATGCTCCTTCAAGCCGTAACGGTCGGCCCAGCGCTCCAGCTGCTTCTGGGTGCGGCGGCTGAACTTCAGCAGTTCCTCCCAGTGCTTTTCAAAGAAGTAGAGGATTCTGGCAATCACCGCCTCCTGTTCCTCTTCCGTCTCACCGAAGGCTGTCCGATTCACATGGACATGCAGACCGCAGGTCCCGGACTGATGAGAGCGATAGCCCATATTCCTGGCTTTTGCCAGCACATCTGCCCAAGGCATCTGGTGAAGATGGAAGTCCAATGACATGGGATAGGTGACGATCTCCATTCCCTCACTGAGGGAGCCGTCATGTTTGATGTAAATCAATTCATTTTCCGAATTGGCGATCCGTTCAATTTTCTCCGCATTGGTATTGTCCTCACCGCCATCGTCGATCTCCAGCTCTACACCAAAATATCGGTTGCCTTCGCCGTAGAAAATTGGTTCCGGTTTGTAGTAGTAATCATGGATCACGCGATGCTCTGCGTGGCGGCAATGGCAGCTGTAGCATCTTGCCGTATAATCGTCCTCATCCTCATAATAGGCATCGTTCTGATGGATTGTCCGGCCGCAGTCGGCACAGGTTGTGTAGTATCGGTCATAGCACTGCCCACAAAGCGGCGTATCTCCATCACCCTCGTTATCGTCCAGCCAGATTCGCCTCCCGCACTGTTCACAGACGATGGTCTCCGAATTCCAGCAGGATTCACAGAGCAGCACCCCATCAAACTCCCTAAGTTCTGAGAGCGGATGTTCTCTGCCGCAAATGTCACAGACTCGTTTCTCTTCCATGGGTATATTACCTCCAAAATAAAAATGACCCGGAGCAAGATAACTCCGGGCTTCATGAAGATAATATACAGTTGTAAATCATCCAAATACTATATGACATTGGTTTTTTGTATTTCCGAACGAACATAATAATATATCTACGCAAAAGCAGAGTAGGGCAGGAAAAAAATTTATTATTGTAATTGCCTATTTCAGCAAACGATGCTGGATGCAAAAAAGAGAACCGCAGTATTTCCCTGCCATCAACGCAAGTAGTTCATCGAGGCACCATTTTCGTGTAGCGCTTTCTTTGAGTACTCTGCAAGCAGTCGCCTTCCACCCCCGGAAGGCGACTGCCACAGCAAGCCACTGTTATGTATTTTTAAGACGAATGCCTCTCATGGTACTGCGCGCATTCTCGTAGAGGCCTCCATGATAGGAACGAATGTGCTCTGCGCCGTAGATTTCCTCGGCCAGCCTTTGAAACTCAGAAGAGAACATTTTATATGAAAACAAATCGGATACCTCCCGCATAAACATGTCATAGGCTGTCTCAACTGCGACCAATTCCCCAGAAGCCTGTTCAAAGCTGCGAACCAAGAAGTTATATACCAGCGGCGTAATTCCGGAGCATACCACGGACTGTTCCGGGTATAGCATCGGTGGGTTCACAGCATAATTACCGGAGAATACATAGTGGTTATTGCGCAGACGGGCATATGCGTCCAAAGCTTTTACTGCAATGGCTGGTTTCTCCGCTTTCATGAGTGACAGCAAATTAAGATTTTGTGCCGATTTGGGAATCGAGTACAGGAATGGAATTACAACTGCCCGCTGCATAAACGCATCGTCCGCTTCCGCAGTCAGGAGCGGGTAATTGGTAGCCAGAATCAATTTCCCTTCAAACCGAAACTGTGTATTTTTCCGATACTTCACAGGTGCAGATATTTTGTCGTTGCCTGTCAGCTGTTTGATGCAGCTGGCAGATTTTGGATCCAATTTCGATGCAGGCAGATCAGGCGATACGCAGAGTGCAACGGAATCCAGATTCCCCATTGCAAATTGTTCCTTAAGTGAGTGAACATTCATCGCAGAGAATTTGTCCTCAGGAAAAAAGTCACTCAGGAGATTACAAAGCAAGCTTTTGCCAGAGTCTGGGACACCCTGAAGCAGGAAAAACACTTTTGCATTTGTATCCGGGGTCAGGCAATAACCAAACATTTCCCAAATACGCTGCTCCAGAAAAATATCACCTCCCGAAATATCGCGCAGAAATCTGTCAAAGACGGGGCACATTTGGCTCTGATTGTCATAACTTGCAAGGTCACAGGTTAAGGCATATGTAACCTTATCTTCAGGAGAATGGGCGGTGGGTTTACCAGTCTGCAAATCCACTGTGCAGTTAGTGAAAGATATCTTGTTTGGATCAGAAAGCGGAACTTCATCCCTGACAATTCCGGGCTCTTTCAAAAGGGTTTTATACACTTTTTCAACAAATGCACCGCTGCCGCTTTCTTTAACCCGATCTCGATAAAGCTGCGTAATCAGCTGCTCAACTTTGTATGGAGGCATATATTGATAATAACCCTTCTTATTGTTGTAAATATACACTTTTTGTTCATGCGTGAAAACATGATTCCTGGAAATGAAATCATGCATGATGTCATATGGGGTTGCTTGGTCACTGTCCTTTCGCAGACTCATACCATACGAAAGGGTTGATGGGCGTCTTGACGGGGTCAGTTGCAGGGGAAATGGATATTGAATATTTCCCTGATTTGCATACGGCACCCTTTTCATATTCTGGCTGTTGCCCTGCTGCGATTGAAGAAAAGGTTCAACGAAAGGATTGAATGATGGCTTGCCCATACCTGCGGTTGTATTAGGAGCAATACCATAATACACCTGCATGTATGCCTCTGTGAAGCCTTGATTAAGCGCATCAATGTCAAAAATAGGATTGAAATCTCTTTTAAAAACGGGGTTATAACACTTTTCGGTCATTTCGGAGGTATTCTCCGTGTCGGTATCCAGGATTCTGCAATCCGTCGTTTCCTCCTCATTAGGAGCCTGCTGATTTTGTTCAAACAGATTGTCGTTCCTTCGATAGGATTCTGGTAACAGCTCAGAAAAATCCACGCTGCCGAGAGGGTTCGTGCTCATATTTATTTCTCCTTTTCTAATTTTAATCTGACATCTGACATGTGCTGTACTTAGCAGAGCCAAGCAATTTGTACTCAAATATTTGATTTTTGGGATTAAGCTGCACTTTTTCACACCATATGTGATATAGATTTTCGCTTACTCCCCAATATACGATATCTCCATCCTTACCACGAATGATGTATTCTCCGGGTAACTCAGGTGGGGGAGTTGGACGGAGCCATTTGACATCTGACATATGAATCACTCCTTTCTCTTAAGATAGCCATATCATAACAAATCCAGAATAACATGGGTCAGCTGCCAGCTGACAAAAACGCACCTGCATCCTCAATCGGGTGCAGGTGCGTTGGGATCAGGTTGTTTTCAATTAAAAACCGTGTAATTCTCGAAGTTCCAAGTACTCATAGATGGAGGTGTATTGAGAAGAAAAGAATTGTTTTACCAATCGATCTTCCTCCTTGTCATCTGACAAGGAATATCCCGCTTTTTCGAGAAATTCCTCCAGCTCAGGAAGGGTAAGCTTCAGCTGAATGGCCATCAGAATCACATTTTCCTTTTTCGGAGACTTCTTCCCGGAAATAATATCTGAATAACTTTGTTTGGAAATAACGTCCCTGTAAACATCAGAGGAGGCCAGACTGTTGATATTCATGTAATTGTTTAAAAGATCGACAAACTTCTTCGGCTGCATTCGATTGTGATAATCATCTGACTGCATAATGGCTGCATGTGTACACTCGGGCGCTTCAAACAGCTGATTTCTCAGATATTCGAACCTCATAATTCCACAGGCTTCTTCATATGTCAGATGTTCTTCCACCGGCAATACTTTTCGCATAGCCGAAACGCTGGCCTCGCTAAACGCCACAAGGAATATTTCAACATTATGCTGCAGTACACACTGCATACTCTCAGACATTGCAGCAGCCAGTGAGATCTCAAATGGTATCTGATAGATTCCCGTACCGATCAGTGGCATTGCAATTGATACCGACAGCAACACGTGGTTTTGCATATAGTCCACTGCCGCAGCCAGCGCTTTCCGGTAACATTTTTGCAGGTATAGCGTTTCATCATGAAATCCATCAGTCCATGCAACAGAAACCGCGTGGATCACTTTTTTGGCATTCAAACCGTATGCGTTGGTAATTGCAATATCCCCTGGCGCAATATCGCCGATCTGTTTGCGTTCTTCCAGCATCTGCGGACCGGCTTTCATAAAGATCGCCTTATCCAGTCCATTTCCAACCTTAGGCCTTGGATTTGCAGTGTTTACAATAAAATCAACATAGAAGGGTAAGTTGGACAAATCGGCACGAATAGCATGAATTGACATTCTGTGTCTTCACCTCGCAAAAAATGAGTGCTGTACTCCCAAAACAGCTTCTTACGAATGCAGTTACATTGTACCGCAAAAAAGAAAAGCAGGCAACATACTCAGTTAAATTTATCCAGACAATCGGAAAGATCGATTGTCTGGATATGCCGACTAACATTGAGACAGCTGCAGAACAAACTGTCCGGGTTCGCAGGGAATACTCGCAACAGGGGTCGGTACTGGTGGATAGAAGCATGTACCAAGTTCCTCCCGCAGGCTCTCCTTCAGCTCTGCAAGGCCCTGTGGAAGATTCGTAGTATTGCAGTTGATCTCAGGAAAGTCCGGCAGCGTCAACTCAACAGAGCCGTCAGGGCGTGGCGACACCAGCACCGGATATGTCACATCTGCGGCAGCAGGTTCCGGAACGGTGAATAAGTCCTCCATCAGCGCCATGCCTGCCTGTTTGTGGTCATCCAGCACGTGGGCGTAAGTGTCTAACGTGAAGGATACCGAGGCGTGTCCCAATATCACGCTCAGAGTCTTCACATCCATGCCCTGCTCCATAGCCCGACTCGCAAATGTATGACGAAGGGCATGGAAGGTAAAGTGGCGGAGGCCACTCAGTTGGAGAATCTGATTGTAATAGTCCTTGAATGTCCGTGGTTCCACGTATCCGCCCAGCGGATTGGTCACAAGAAAACCACTGTCCTCGTAGATTTCTCCGGCTGCCTGACGATCATTTTGCTGTACCTGCCGCCATCCCTGTAAATCCTGTAATACCTGCGGCAGCAGCGGGATGGAACGAATAGAGTTCTGTGATTTTGGTGTCTGGATTACGATTTCTGTTGAGGCTTCCTGGGAATTCTTGGGCTTCTGTGTTTTATTCAAACGGTTCAGCGTTCGCCGGATGTAGATTCGCCGCCCCTGAACGTCCACATCCTCCCACCGAAGGCCCAGCAGCTCACCCAGGCGGATTCCGGTAAAAAGCACCAGACGAATAAAAACACCGTAACGATGCTGATAGCTGCCTTGGATCAGGCGCATCTGCTCGTCACGGGTTAAAATCGTAATCTGGGGTCTGTCACCGCTGGGAAGGTTGACTGAGGAGGTCGGATTGCTGTTGATATAGCCTTCGGCAACCGCAAACTTCAACGCGCGATGCAGAAACAGATTGATATTCATAATGGTTTTTGCTGACAGGCCTTCCACCTCCGCTTTGTAGTTATAGAACAGCTGAAGGGTTCGTGGGGTCAATTCCTGCAAAATAACATCCCCCAGTGCCGGCTTCAAATGAACACGGATATAGCTTTCATAGCTCAGGTAAGTGGATTGCTTGAGCGTATTTTTCATGTATACCTCAAGACACAGGTCCAGCCAGTCCCCCAGGGTAACACGAGTAAAACTATTGGGGCTGGTGTCATTCATAAACGACATCTGATTCAGGAGCTTTACCGCTTCTTCTCTGGTTTTTGCGTATTTGGAAACCCGTTTCGGTTTCCCGGTCATTTTGTCATAGTCCACGGTAACGCGGACTTCATACCTTCCGTCTGCACGTAGCTTGATATTTCCTTCATTGTTGGATCTTGTTTTTGACATAGGGATCATCCTCCTATTTTTGATTGCAGAAGTATCAAAAGGATAATATCTAGTTGTCTTTCTGAATTTTTCTGCTTACAAAATAGTTAGATATGTATTACTTTCTTACATTTTTGGGACTTTATCTATGCTGTTTATCTCTTATCTGTGCAGACAGTGAGGGTCACTCAGAATATCGCAAATCCAGAAAAATGCATGTCCGGATTCCCGCTGAATAGGCCATTTGAGAACGGTGTTTTTTTAATCCACATACGAAAAATCATAAAAATCTGCTTTTGTATAAGGTTTTCCCTTTGAAAAATGTCTTGATGTGCACAGATGCACCGAATATCTGGGATACCGGTCCCTTAGCAGATCACACATACGATTGAACATGCTGAGTCCATCACAATATTGATGACCATCCAGGAAACTGGTTGTGTTCATCACGAAATGCATGTGGATATGACTGCCATCCAAATGCACCCCATATACCATCTGATACTCCCGGAACAACTGGCCAGTCAAAAATCCCAGCTGCAGAAATTCATCGAAATCAACCAGCGCCGCTTCAGAGCCAGCAAAAGAAATGATAAAGTGCTTCAGCTGTAGCCGCTCTGTTTTGTGAAATGCCTGTTTCACAAAATGCATCTGTTCTTTTGCAGACGTGATATCACAATCTACACCGTAGCCACCTCTTATTACGGCTTTCCCCAATACATAATCAATTACATGATATAGTGATCGGGTATCTGGGTACTCATTTCTGATTAAGATAACGTTTGGCATAAATCATGCACCTTCTCTGTAATTTCATCATCTTCCAATCCCAGTTCCTGAAGTCGGATATACATTTCACAGATCATCGGAGCAATGATCTGTCGGTAATCCACAGACACAGGATTCGTTCCGTTAATCAACAAACGTATATACTGACTTGGATTCATATTCAGATGATTACAGTTTGTATTGATAATATTATATTCTTCATCAGATAAACGTAAGGATATTGTATTACTTTTCTTATTCATTGGAATTCTCCTTTGAGGTTAGTTGTTTGTGACAGGAATCGTTGATGTAATACAGCATTTACGATTCCTTATAAGGGTGTTCGTTGTGTTATAAAGAATTACTTGAGATTTTTACAAATCCGGATTGCTTATTCAAATCATCATATTACTTTGGCGCATTCATTTTCGCAAAGATATGCGAAAGGATATTGCACTTTCTGAGTTGTTATTGTAAAATGTAAGAAAAACTACGATAGGAAGTGGAACCATGAATGTTTCCTATAACAGGCTATGGAAGCTGCTTGTGGATAAAAAAATGAGCAAAGCCGATTTGAGACGTGCGGCTGGTATTGCTCCAAATACCATGACAAAGCTGCGCAGAGATGAGGATGTTTCCATGGAAATCCTTAGAAAGATCTGCACGGTACTAAACGCAAATATCGGAGATATCATGGACTTTGTTCCAGCCGAAGGAGATCAGGCATATGGCAAATGAGAAATTTACAGTGGTAGGAACCAACATCGCCGAAAAAGCCACCATGATTTGGAATGTTGCCGATATGCTGCGTGGACCATTCAAACCACATGAATATGGTCTGGTTATTCTTCCCATGACAGTTGTGAAGCGGTTTCACGACTGCCTTCTGCCTACCCATCAGGCAGTGCTGGATACCTATGAAAAGGTCAAAAAGTTTGCGGTTATGGATGGCTTTCTGACCAAAGCTTCCGGCTATCAGTTTTATAATATCAGCAAGTATACTTTTGCATCGCTGCTTGCTGATCCAGAGAATATCGAGGCAAACTTCCGGGATTACCTCAATGGTTTTTCTGCTAATGTGCAGGATGTGCTTGCCAAATTTGACTTCGACAACATCATCAAACGCATGGTGGAAAGCAATACGCTGTATCTGGTTATCAAAGAGTTCAACGCACCCAAGGGCTACCTGGGACCAGACAAAATCAGTGCTGTGGACTGTGGCTATATCTTTGAAGATCTGGTCAAGCGGTTCTCTGAGAGCTTTGGTGAGGAAGCTGGTGCACACTTCACCAGCCGAGATATCATTTACCTCATGACAGATCTGTTGCTGAGTGATGCTGATTTGAGTGCCGGAGGCAATGTAACTGTTTATGATATGGCCATGGGTACCAGCCAGATGCTTTCCTGCATGGAGGAGCGCATTCACGAGCTGAACGCAGATATGGATGTTACCTGCTTTGGTCAGGAATTCAATCCCTCAACTTTCGCCATTGCCAAAGCGGACATGATGATCCGCGGCGGAGATCCTAATAATATGCGTTTTGGCGACACTTTGAGCGAAGACCAGTTCCCCGGCTATCAGTTCCAGTACATCATCTCCAATCCTCCTTTTGGCATCGACTGGAAACGGGAGCAGAAAGCCGTGGAAGCGGAAGCTGCCAAAGGTGAGCTGGGACGTTTTGCACCCGGGCTCCCTAAGATTTCCGACGGTCAACAGCTGTTTGTTCTGAATGGTCTTTCCAAGCTGGCACCCAACGGTAAAATGGCCATCATTCAGAACGGCTCCCCGCTGTTCTCCGGTGATGCTGGAAGCGGCCCATCCGAGATTCGCAGATACATTCTGGAAAATGACTGGCTAGATGCAATCATTCAGCTGTCCACGGATATGTTTATGAACACCGGCATCAGCACCTATATCTGGGTGCTGAATAAGAACAAGCCTGCTTACCGGGCGGGCAAGGTGCAGCTGATCGATGCTTCCCACTGTGCAGAGCCTCGGCGCAAGAGCATTGGCACCAAGCGCAACGATATATCCGACCTGTGCCGGGAGCTGATCTGCAAGGCCTACGGAGAATTTCAGAATGCCGTTTACGGAAATAAGGGCGGCATTTACTGTGAGAGCAAGATTTTTGACAGCATGAAGTTCGGCTATTATAAGGTCGTTGTTGAGCGGCCGTTGCGAAAGGTTGTTGCGGTTACAGAGGACAATCTGCAGCGTTTTGCAAATCACTTGAAGAATCAAGGAATCGATGTTGAATCCCCCTATGTTGATATTGGTGGGCAAGTTACAAAGCGATCAGCTAAAATGCCAAAGGAATTTTCAGAGATTGCCGCCGGTGTTTCTATGAAGCATTTTTATCGTGTGATGCGCAGCCTTATGAAAACTGAACCCTATTATTCCTACACAGAATTTGAAAAGCTGTATAATTCGAGCCCGAACAATACTGAATCCGCATTCCTTGAGTGTGCAAAATTTGCAGACAATGCTTATGATTTCCTCTACCATTATAAAAAAAGTCCTGTGACTTTCCATAAGAATCTGCTGAAGTATAGCTTCTTTGGCGAGGTGACTTATTTCTTTGAGAGATTCGATCCCAAGGGTGAAGCTATCAGAAAGAATGGGAAGCCGGTTCCAGATACATCGCTCAGAGATACGGAGACCATTCCCCTATCTGAAGATACAGATGCCTATTTTGCCCGGGAAGTATTGCCATATGCTCCGGATGCCTGGATCGACACCAAGAAAACCAAGGTAGGCTATGAAATCCCTATGACCCGGTATTTCTATGAGTATCAGGCTCCGGAACCCGTGGAAGCCATCGCCGCCCGTCTGCATGAACTGGAGCGGGAGATCCAGACCAGTCTGGATGCCCTGTTCGGAGGAAAATGATATGGCGAGAAAGATGAAGAATTCCGGGATTGAATGGATCGGGGAGATACCGGAGGATTGGAACGTGTTGCCTGCATATCGAGTCTTTTCTGAAGTGAAGAAGAAAAATTCTGATGGTACTGAGCAAAATGCACTCCAGTTCAAATTTGGCGCGATAATCAGAAAGGCTAATTTTGATGCAGAGAATGATGATTATGTTGCGGGTACGATTGCCGCATATACTGTGGTCGAGCCAGGAACAGTGATGGTAAATGGTTTGAACCTTAATTATGACTTTAAGACGCAAAGAACAGCACTTGTAAAAGAAAAAGGTGTAATTACTTCGGCATACCTCGCCTTGTGGCCAAATCAAGCTATGATCCTGCCAGAATTTGCCACATATCTCATTAAGGGATACGAAGCCAAAATGGCGCTCCACAATATGGGGGCAGGTATCCGATTGACGTTAGGGTATAAAGAATTTAAGAAACAACCCATTTTGCTTCCTCCTATTCAGGAGCAATTCCAGATTGTCGCACACATTGAAAAACAATGCAGTTCTATCGATTCCATTATTGCGCAAACTCGTTCCAGCATTGAAGAATACAATAAACTGAAACAGGCGGTCATTACGCAGGCAGTTACTAAAGGCGTGCGTGGTGAAAGGACGATGAAGGATAGCGGGATTGAGTGGATCGGAGAAGTTCCGACAGATTGGAGAATTACGCAGCTTCGACACTGTGCTACGGTGAAATCTGGCATAACATTAGGAAAGACATACGAGAGAAACGTAACTCTTTATGAAATGCCATATTTGCGCGTTGCAAATGTTCAGGATGGTTATGTTTCTACGGAGGATGTTGCTACCCTTGCTGTAACCGAAGATGAGATTGAAAAATACCGGCTTCACGCTGGTGATGTTTTGATGACCGAGGGCGGCGATAGGGATAAACTTGGCCGTGGTTGTGTTTGGGATGGGCGTATCAATCCCTGCTTGCACCAAAACCATATTTTCGCTGTTCATACTGATGAGACCTTTCTGCTCCCGTATTTCCTGGAATACTTGACCGCATCCAAAGTTGGCAGATGCTATTTTGATGTAACCGCAATCAAAACAACAAATCTTGCATGTACCAGTTCCAGCAAGGTATTGGCTTTTTCGATACCTCTGCCCGGAACCGATGAACAAGCCGAAATTGTAGCATATCTGAGAGAAAAATGTTCTGCTATTGATACATTGATTGCAAAAAAGCAGGCGGTACTTTCAGAGTTGGAATACTATAAAAAATCCATGATTTATGAGTATGTCACCGGAAAGAAAGAGGTGCCTATATGCTAACGGATCGAGAAAAGAGCAAACTGGACGAAATAAAAGAACGCTATGCCAATGGTGGTGAGTGGCTTTTTTCCGTTGTTGATTATCAGAAGTATCACACTGTATTGGACAAGCTAGTGCGTGGACATGTGCTGGTAAATGGTGGTCAAACTTTGGATGGAACGTACCATTATATTCAGGTTGGCAGTCTGGATGTTTTTCTGGATGAAGAATTAGCCGAAGAACAGGAGCAGTATTATATGGAATCCGGACGACGGCCACGGGGGAAAGAATACGATGTGTTTATTTCACATGCGAATAAAGATAAATCCGAATATGTTGATTCTTTATATGATACAATCAACAAATTAGGAGTGAATATTTTCTACGATAAAAAATCTCTTTCATGGGGAGATGAGTGGAAGAAAGTCCTTTTGAATGGCACGGAAAAATCAGAGTTTTCTATTATTGTCATCTCCCAAAACTTTTTCGGTAGGGAATGGACAGAGCGAGAACTGGAAGAATTTTTGAAGCGTCAAAACGCCAGTGGCCAGAAAATAGTTTTACCTCTTATACACAACATTTCAATTGAAGAACTAAAAGAAAAATATCCTAAACTCGGTGAAATTCAGGCAATCAGTACAAACGATTATTCACAGGAAGAAGTTGCTCTATTGTTTGCCGGTGAGCTAATAAAACGCCTTAAATCATAAGTTTTTCGGCTGTTCAAATAGGAAGAAGGTGTCAATATGTTGCCAACAATCAATGGAAAGCCAATTATTGAATGCAGTAAGGAGGATTTTGCAGTAATCATAGATAATCCAGACTATTCGGAAAACGAATATTTAGATTACAAACGAAGTTTTTCTTTTTTGGATTATCCCGGAAATAATCCCCAAAGGGCCGAACATATTGCAGAGTTCAAAACCGATGTTTGCGCTTTTGCAAATGCGGACGGCGGATATTTAATCTATGGCATCAAAGAGAGAAACGGGGTGGCGTCTGAATTAGTTGGGGTTGAGATTCCAAACAACAACACCGACAAATTTGAACTAGAGCGAATGAATAACCTGCAAAGCATTCTTCCCAAAATCCCTTCGGTAAATTTTCGATTTATTCTACTGGATAATGGTAGATACTTGGTCGTAATCCTGATTCAGCGAGATGCGTTTGCTCCATATATTCACTTGTGCAATGAAAAGGATTATAAGATTTACAAACGCGTTGGAAATGGAAAAACAGCAATGAGTTATTCTGAAATGAAAATGCAATTTAGTCAGGCTCTAAGTTTGAGCCAAGAAATTGAGCGGTTCCGAAAAGAACGCATTTCGTATTACCAGAGTATCGGAGATGATTCCGATGAGGACTACTCAAGATTTATATTGCTTCATATTATTCCTGATACATTCCTTGACCCATCCCACAACAAGCCAATGTATGTTAATAATCGGCTTAGCAATCCCCGCATTAGTAGTATATTCAATGCTTTTTCGTGTGCGAGTTTTACCAGATCGAACGCAGACGGTCTGCGTTCATCAGGATATGATGGAAAAACAGAAGGACAAATTTACAACAGTGGAATTGCTGAATGCTTTATTCCGGTTCGAGAAGGGTATATATCAAGAGATCGATTCGGCAGCGAGTTCACGGACTTTTTTGCATATGAAGCATTTTGGGAAAATATGGAAACCATGGTAAACGCCTACGCAGAAACATTGGCGAATATCCTTGACACTGACCGGGTGTTTGTTTGCCTATCTATTATCGGATGCCGTGGTGTTTTGACCAGTAAAAACTTCACTGTACAAGAAAGTACCAAAATTGATCGTTCGATGATGATCATGAATCCAGTTGTATTCAATAAAATAAAAGATGAGGATAGCGTGTCCATCTCAATTATACGCCTAAAGGTTGAATACCATTTAGCCATAGGAATAGGATTATCTTCCGAAGAGATTCGAATGATTGAAAGAGGCCAAATATGATCAGCCTATGAGGAACATAAAATGTCTATTGATGTAACAACAGAGAAGCGCTTTGAAGAAGATATTACCGCCTCCTTTCTCTCTCCCGCCGGTGGCTACACCCACAACAACGATGTATATGTGCCGGATTTGGGGCTGTTCCCGGAGACACTGGTGCGGTTTGTGAAGAGAACCCAGCCAAAGGAATGGAAGCGGTTTGAATTGCAGAACAGCGGCGATGTTGCCCGAAAGTTCTGCCTGAGTTTTAACAGTGCCTGCGATACATACGGACTGCTGGAAGTGCTGCGCCATGGCTTCAAGCATAGGGGCATTACCTTCCGGGTGTGCTATTTCAAGCCGGAATCTAAGCTGAATCAAACTGCTGCAGATCTCTATGCCGCCAATGAAATCACCTGCAATCGGCAGTGGTTCTATTCTGCCGAAACCCATAATTCCGTGGATATGGTGCTGGCGATTAACGGCATTCCGGTTTTTGCCTTTGAACTGAAAAACCAGTACACCGGTCAGAATGTGGACAACGCCAAGCGGCAATGGATGTATGACCGTGATCCACGTGAGATATGCTTCCAGTTTAACAAGCGTATATTGGCTTATTTCTGCGTGGATCAATTAGAAGTGTGGATGACCACAAGATTAGCTGGTAAGGATACCTATTTTCTGCCCTTTAACCAGGGCTCCAACGGCGCAGGCAATGATGGTGGCAAGGGAAATCCCGTGAATCCGGATGGGTACCCCACAGCTTATTTGTGGGAAGATGTCTTCCGGAAAGATAGCATGATGGATATTGTGCAGAAATTCATCATGTATCATTCAAAGAAGAAAGCCCTGATTTTCCCCAGATATCATCAGTTGGATGTGGTACGAAAGCTGGTTTCGGATGTACGCCGGAACGGCGCAGGGCATAACTATCTGATTCAGCACAGTGCTGGTTCGGGAAAGTCTAACTCTATTGCATGGACAGCTTACAGGCTAGCCTCCCTACATGATGAGCAGAATAAGCCCATTTTCAGCAGCGTGGTGGTAGTAACAGACCGCACCGTTCTAGATGCCCAACTCCAGGAGACTATTTCTGGTTTTGACCACACGATCGGTGCTGTGGAAACCATTGGGGAGAACAAGAATTCTCGGGATCTGAGGGATGCGCTGAATAATGGTGCTCGGATCATCGTCACTACGTTGCAAAAGTTCCCCGTCATTTACCAGGAAGTTGATTCATCGGCAGGTCGGAATTTCGCTATTATTGTGGACGAAGCCCATTCCTCCCAAACCGGCAGTTCAGCTATGAAATTGAAATCTGCTCTGGCAGATACTGAGCAGGCGTTGCGAGAATTCGCAGAAATCGAAGGGAAAGCAGAGGATGATATCGATCGCACAGACAAGATCGTGCAGGAAATGATTACTCATGGAAAGCATAAAAATTTGTCTTTCTTTGCTTTCACCGCAACCCCCAAGTCTCAGACTTTGGAGATGTTTGGTACGGAATATGAGGACGGCTCCTTTCATCCCTACCACATTTACAGTATGCGGCAGGCTATTGAAGAAGGATTTATTCTGAATGTGCTGCAAAACTATATGACTTACAGCACCTGCTTTAAAATTGCCAAGAATACTGCAGAAAATCCAGAACTCCCCGAAAGCCGTGCAACAAAGATTATCAAAAAATACGAAAAACTGCACCCGTACAATATCAGCCAAAAAGCACAGATTATTGTTGAGACCTTCCGGAGTACCACACGTTACAAGATTGGTGGCAAGGGCAAAATGATGGTGGTCACAGATTCACGGCTGGCTGCTGTCCGCTATTTCCATGAGATCAAACGGTATGTGGAATCACAGAGATATACGGATGTAGATGTACTGATCGCGTTTTCTGGCAGTGTTCAGGACGGCGCAGAGGAATACACCGAATCTGGCTTGAATGTTCGCCGGGATGGCAGCCATATTGCCGAGAATCAAACAAAAGCAGAATTCCATGATAATTTTAATGTTCTGATAGTTGCAGAGAAATACCAGACCGGTTTTGATGAACCATTGCTTCATACTATGATTGTGGACAAAAAGCTGAAGAGCGTAAAAGCGGTTCAAACTTTGTCCCGATTGAACCGGACTTATCCTGGCAAGTCGGATACGTTCATTCTGGACTTTGCCAATAAGCAAGAGGATATTCTGGATGCATTTCAGCCTTTTTACCAGGAAACTAGTTTGGAGCAGGAAGTAAACGCAGATTTGATATACCAAACAGAAAAGGAACTGCTCGACTACGCTATCTATACAAAAAACGATATTGATGCGTTCATCGCTGTGTGGAATCATCCCGGCAAGCAGGACGGAAAGGCTATGGGACGCATGACTAGCGTGCTTAAGCCTGTTGCAGATCGCTACAATCTAAAAAATAGCGAAGAACGCTATCAATTCCGCAGACTGGTACGTAGTCTGATTCGTTGGTATAGCTATGTATCACAGGTAACAAGAATGTTCGATTCGGACATGCACAAGCAGTATTTGTTCCTGTGCTATCTCATCGACCTCCTGCCTGCTGAAGTGGAAGAACCGGTAGATCTGGATGGAAAGCTGAAGCTGGAATACTACAAACTACAAAAAACGTTTGAAGGTGAGATTCATCTTGAACATTTGGACGGTCAGTATGTGCCTGCGACACAAAAGGCTGTGCAGGGTCGCCAGCAAAAAAGTACACTGGATGAAATTCTCGAAAAAATAAATGAGAAATACAAAGGTGAATTTACAGATGCAGATCGGGTAATGATCGATGCTCTTCATGCAAAGCTTATTTCTGACAAAAAGCTGGAAAGCTCTGCAAGAACCGCTGATCCCAGAATTTTTACAGAAAGTATTTTCCCATCTGCATTTGGAACTGCCGCAATGGAGAGCTACATGGAGGCCCAGGACAGTTATTCCGCATTGTTTGAAGATAAAACAAAGTATGACGCAGTCATGAATGCGTTAGCCGGCGTAGTTTACAGAGAAATGCGTCAAAATATCAGTGCACTTTGATATGCTATAGAGATTTTTTGAACGGTGACTCAATAAAAAAACTGCAGAAAAATTCCTTTGTGAACCATAAATATTTATGTGGAGGGAATTTCGTAAGCTTCAATTCTCTCCATGTGCCTTGTACATTCAATATGCTTTTATTCTCCGAACACTGTCGTAGAAGATCCATTTTAGAGTGGTATGCGGTGTGTGCTACAGCGATAATGATTTGAATCTGACATAAAAGAGAGGACTGACTTCAATGCAGATAGGGAATGTAATCGAAAGGTGCAAAAGGGACAGTGCAACAGAGGATTCAATTGCGGGAAGACTGATGCAAGCATTTATCTCTTCTGCTTCCTTCAACCTAATAGATACTGTGCAGTCTTTGTCACGAGAGGCGGCAAGTGCTTTCTTAAAGGACTATGCCCAGAAAGAAAGGTGGAGGGCTGCTCTTCGGCAATGTATCAAAGGTGCGGATTCTGCTGGGATGTCCCAGGAAGAAATCATTTCTGTAATGGAAATGGTTACGGAGTGCCTCTTTGGAGCTACAATTGAAATAAAAAAATGTATTCTGGACAAAGATCGTTATATTGCAGCTCTGGCGAAATCTCTGGCCGGGTATGACGGAAGTGAGGAAACAGCGCGCATATCCCGCATTTTGGAGCATGTATTGCAGCTCCTGTACGACACGCTATGCGGCATGCCAGAGTTTTCAAAGGTCTGTGCGTCTGTTCTAAAGGAAAATGTGGAACAAACCAGAAAGCTGGACGACCAAGTTAAAGAACTCCAGGATGAAATAAGCGAACAACAGAGTGCTGAAGCGTTTCTGAAAAACCTCCCAGCGGTGAGCTATAATACAAACAGTATGCCGTTCGCCTATAATTACAGCAAGCTGAAAGATATTTGTGGCAGAGAAGAAGAGATCAAAAGAATAAATGATTTCTTGATTCAAGAAAATGGACGATTCCGATTTTGTGTTGTTACTGGACCTGCGGGGATTGGAAAGTCTAAGCTGGTGTTTTACATAGCATGTCAGTTTCGGCAAAGGAAAGGCTGGCTGGTGCGGAAACTGGATGCAAAGCCCCTTGGAGAATTGTGCAACAAGAAAAACTGGGACATCAAGTCAAATGCTCTGCTGATTGTCGATTATGCTGACGAGCAGGAGCAATTGCCGGAGCTTTTGAGTAACCTTTCCAGGTTGGGGGAAATGGGGAATAAAATAAGACTGATTTTGATTGCCAGGGAAAGTGCGGTACCGTCGGGTTATGGGGGGCAGGAAATGATTTATCCCCAATGGTATTCGCAGATCACCCGAGAGGATTACGCCATAGATGCCCATCTACTGCAGGATGGGTTTATGGAGTTGGGTGGTTTATCCAGGAAAGAATGCGAGCAACTGCACACTGCCTTTGCCGAAAAACACTTGCGGCAACAGGTCAGCGAGATCGACCGTATTAATGTCAATGCTCTACTCGAAAAGGAAGTCGAGTATGGGCATCAGCTGGTACGTCCGTTGTATGCTCTGTTTGTGATAGACCAATACTATCGGAATCCTGATATCAAAACATGGGATATAGCATC
>JALFGI010000009.1 GCA_022777455.1 Clostridiales bacterium
AACGGAGAACGGCACCAGTAAAATTCTGGGGCCGCTGGTTGCCGGTGTGATTCAGGGGTATGTCTACTCCATTCTGGTAAAAGCCAGTGCCTACACCGGCGGCACGGACTTCGTCTCCGCCATCATTCACAAGCGGTCCCCGGAAAAAAGTGTTTTTGGCATCAGCTTCACCCTGAACGCCGTCATCGCCGTAGCCAGCTACTTTGTCTACGGCTATAAAATGGAGCCGGTGATCCTGTGCATCCTCTACAGTTTTATGTCAACCAACGTAGGAGAACGGCTGATGAAATCCGGCCGGGCAGCCATAGCCTTTGAGATCATCACCGACTATTCCGAGGAAATCTCCGAGGAAATCATTCGGGATACCCACCACACCACCACTTTGATTCCCGGCAAGGGTATGTACTCCGGGCGGGAAACCAATGTGCTGCTGTGCGTGGTGAATAAGACCCAGATCGCGGCGGTGAACCGCATCATCCGCAGCTATCCAAATACCTTCGCCATCGTCCATCCCGTCAGCGAAATCGTGGGCAACTTCCATAAGCGCAGCTCAACCGGCAAGGAACTCGCGGAGGTGCTGGACGCGGGAGACGGCAAAACGCTATGATAATTGACAATTGAAAATTGACAGTTGACAATTGTGGTGTCGCTTCGCGACGGATTTATAATATTCATCCCCGAAGGGGATACCATAATTGTCAATTGTCAATTCGTAATTTGAATAGGAGTAAAATCTTTAATTTGATATAAATACAAAATAGGAGGAAACTTCCAATGGCTTACTACTATCCGGAACCCAGCCACACCTTCAGCGAGTACCTGCTCATCCCCGGCTATACCTCCGAGGACTGCATCCCCGACCGGGTCAGTCTGAGAACCCCTCTGGTCAAGTACCGCAAGGGCGTGGAGGAGCCTGCCATCAGCCTGAACGTACCTCTGACCTCCGCTGTCATGCAGTCCGTGTCTAACGACACCCTGGCCATTGCTCTTGCCAAGGAGGGCGGCATCAGCTTCATTTTCGGCTCCCAGTCCATTGAGAATCAGGCCGCCATGGTGGCAAAGGTGAAAGGCTACAAGGCCGGCTTCGTCACCTCCGCCTCCAATCTGACCCCCGACGCCACCTTGGCTGACGTGCTGGCACTGAAGGCCCGGAACGGCTTCTCCACCGTGGCCATCACTGCCGACGGCACCGCTAACGGTAAGCTTCTGGGCATCGTCACCAGCCGTGACTACCGGGTATCCCGGATGGAGCCTTCCGCCAAGGTCAGCGACTTCATGACCCCCCGGGAAAAGCTGGTCACTGCCCCCAAGGAGACGACTCTGAAGGAAGCCAACGACATCATCTGGGCACACAAGCTGAACAGCCTGCCCATCGTGGACGAAAACGATCACCTGATGTACTTTGTCTTCCGCAAGGACTACTCCTCCCACAAGGAAAATCCCTTGGAGCTGCTGGACGACAAGAAGCGGTATCTGGTAGGCGCTGGCATCAACACCCGGGACTACGCCACCCGGATTCCCGCTCTGCTTTCTGCCGGTGCGGACGTGCTGGTTATCGACTCCTCCGAGGGCTACACCTGCTGGCAGGAAAAGACCATCAAGTGGGTTCGTGACAACTACGGAGACACCGTGAAGATCGGCGCGGGCAACGTGGTTGACCGGGACGGGTTCCTGTTCCTGGCCAAGGCCGGTGCGGACTTTGTGAAGGTGGGCATCGGCGGCGGCTCTATCTGCATCACCCGGGAGACCAAGGGCATCGGCCGTGGTCAGGCTACGGCGCTGATTGAGGTCGCCGCGGCCCGGGACGAGTACTTCAAGGAGACCGGCATCTATGTGCCCATCTGCTCCGACGGCGGCATTGTCCACGACTACCACATGACCCTGGCCCTGGCCATGGGCGCGGACTTCCTGATGCTGGGCCGTTACTTCGCCCGGTTCGACGAGTCCCCCACCAACAAGGTCATGGTCAACGGCGCGTATATGAAGGAGTACTGGGGCGAAGGCTCCAACCGTGCCCGGAACTGGCAGCGCTACGATCTGGGAGGCTCCACAAAGCTGAGCTTCGAAGAGGGCGTGGATTCCTACGTTACCTACGCCGGTTCCCTCCACGACAACGTGGAGTCCTCCCTCTACAAGGTGCGCTCCACCATGTGCAACGTGGGTGTGACCAACATCCCCGATCTGCAGCGGGAGGCCAAGCTGACGCTGGTATCCTCCGTATCCATCGTGGAAGGCGGCGCCCACGACGTTACCCTCCGCTCCACTTCGAATGTGAAGTAAGGCCGCAGGGCAGCAGCCAATGCGGGCCGCAGGGCGGCCAGCCAATGCGTTACGAACGATGGCAGTAGTCTTTACACCATTGGGTACTGCTCGGTAACGTTACCAATCAATAAACTAAAAGGGCGGGTCAGTGCGACCCGCCCTTTCTATTGGGAGAAACAGACCTTGTGCATGGCACAAAATGTGCTGCATGGGGTTTGTTTTCATGTTGTTTGACTTAGGAAACGCTAATCAGCTTTCTTAATAATTTGTTTTTCCCCATACAAACCGAGAACCCATAGCTTAGAATCAGAACAATGACGAATGCTGTAATTCTGGATACTATTCCATCAATGGAAAAAAATTTTCTAATTATTTGAATGAAAATTGTATGGGAAACATAAATACCAAAGGAATTTTTACCAATATCGCAAATAATCCTGGTTAGAATGTTTTTATTGCCCTGAAAATAAATTGTGAGAGCAAATACACCGATAATAAAAATGACCATAAAAACAGAGCCATAGTTAAAGGAATCTTTGTACAGCGTATTTGTTTTTACGCTCATCAGATATCCGTATGTAAAGGCAAATAGCCATGAAAGAAAGCCTGCTGACGAGAGAAAAAATCTTTTTTCTTTTATTACATCAAGGTAATGGAAAATCATTCCGCCAAGACAAAAATAGTAGATATACCAACCGTTGCCGATGGAATTGAATCTTTTGATAAATCCGATTGCGGAATAAATGAGCGTTGTCTGCGAAACAGTTGAAACAGCGTCTGCTATCAATTCCAAACATCCAATCCCCGGTACGAATACAGTGGAAATCAGAAAAAAATACCGAAATAGGCTGAAATCATCCTGATAGATTTTCCAGAGAATTGGAAATACAACATATACTCCCAGTAAATTCTCCAGAAACCATAACACACCTGTGTATGGAGAACCGACTTTCGTATCCAAAATATAACCAATAAACTGCTCAGGACTCAACTCTTCCGGCACGCCCCATAATGCGAAGGATACGCAGATCAGAATCCCTGCCCACAATACAAACAGGCCAAAAATACGTCCCATTTTCCTTAAATGCAGTTTCATATCAAATGATTTCTTCTGAAGCATCAAAAAACCATTCACCGCAACGAAAAAGGGAACACCTTCTGATATCAAGCGAAAAGCATATTGGATGATCTGTGGTATTGAGGAGGACTCAATAAAATTATCACTCCATAACGGAATATGCAATGATATCACCATCAGGGTCGATAAACATTTCAGCAAATCAATATTATCATATCTCTTTTTCATCATAGTATTATCCATTTCTGTCATGAATTCTTATTTGGCAAATTGTATCACAACAATCGGAGATTTTCAACATGCTGTTTATTAGTTTGATGAATTGTGAAAAAATGATAATTAACAGGTTGCTACATCAATTTGCGAGATCATGAAGGAAAACCACTACGGGTATTTATAAAGCAGTTGGTTAACATAATGTTGATAAATAAGATTCGACATTATTTATCGACAGCAGTTTTCCACATTCTCCACAGGTTTCTCCACAGCTCCTGCTGTGAAATCCGTGGAAAATCAAGGGTTATCCATGGTGGTACAGAAAAAACTCCACAGCTTTGCACACAGCTGTGGAGTCTTCCATGTTAACATAACGCATT
>JALFGI010000024.1 GCA_022777455.1 Clostridiales bacterium
AGATAAATTGTAATTTATCGGTGCGTTGAATGGAACCAGGTTCCGTCCTAACTGTAGGGGAGGCTCTTAGCCTCCCGCGCAGTATAACCCACAAATATAAACCCGGTTGGGCGAATTCGTACGATGTCAGACACGATACCATTCAACGGAACATCCAGTTCCGTTACGTTGCGGGCGGCTGCGAGCCGCCCCTACAGTGAGTTGGGAAGCGATCCAGCCCGCCAAATTACAATTTATCGTCCGGTGGTTATTGATATGATGTATTATACACCCGGTTGGTGGAATCGTAAAGGGTGTTCAGCGCCGGGAAAATGTTAATGAATAATTCAAAAACGGGGGGTTGACTTTTTTAGCACTCTCTGGTATAGTGTGCTTAGCACTCAGAGAGAATGAGTGCTAAGGAAAGGAGGATGTTCATGGAACTGTCCGAACGGAAAAAGAAAGTCCTGCGCAGCGTGGTTGACCTCTATATCCGTACCGCCGAGCCTGTTGGCTCCAAGGCCATCACGGAGCTTCCGGATATGAACTACTCCTCCGCCACCATTCGCAACGAAATGGCAGAGCTCACCAACATGGGTTATCTGGAGCAGCCCCATACCAGCGCCGGGCGGGTTCCCTCCGCCGCGGGCTACCGGCTGTATGTGGATGAGCTGATGCTTGACTACCGCCTCAGCGTGGACGAAACCAAGTCCATCACCAATGCCATTGAGGAGAAGATGAACCGGGTGGACAAAATGGTGGAAAAGGTGGCAAAGCTGGTATCCCAGGCCACCAATCTTCCCGCCATCAGCGCCGCCTCCCGCCAGGGAGGGGCCACGGTCCTGAAGTTCAACCTGCTGCTCTCCGGTACCGGCAGCTTTATCCTGGTGCTCACCCTCCCGGGTGACCAGGTGGTGAACAAGCTCATCAAGCTGCCGCTCCACATCACGGAGACGGAGCTGAATCTGCTCACCGCCCTGCTCAATGCCACCATGACGGAGATTCCTCTGGAGGAATTCACCGCCGAGTTGATGGACAGGGTGATGCGCTCCGCCGGAGCCGCCGCCAGTCTCGTGCCGGTGATCGTGGACTTCACCACCGAGGCCCTGAAAAACCACAGCTCTACCAATATGGTGGTGGCCGGTCAGGCGAGGCTTCTGGGCCTGCCGGAATACCGGGATGTGGACAAGGCCCAGCGGGTGCTGTCCAGCATCGACGAGGACGCGCTGAGCAATTTGCCCGCCGTGATGGAGGGCGCCAACGGCACCAAGGTCATCGTGGGTCCTGAAAATGTGGCCGACGAATTGAAGGATACTTCCGTGGTCATGACCAAGTTTGACATCGGCGACGGAATGCAGGGCGTGATCGGCGTGGTTGGTCCCACCAGAATGGACTATGCCAAGGTCACCGCCCGGCTGAGCTGCTTCGCAGAAAATCTGAGCAAGATGTTTGCCAAACCCGAAGCCCCCCAGCTGCCAGGCGCCGTGGAGCACGATGCCCTGGCCCATGACGAGAAAGCACCGAAATAAAGGAGAGACCTGCATATGTCGAAAAAGGAAAAGCAGCAGCAGCAGGAGCCGGAGCTGGAAGCCCAGCCCACCCAGGAAACGGAAACCGCCGAAACCCCCGAGGCCGCCCAGGAGGCCGCCCCTGAGGTGACGGTGGAGGAAGCTCCCCAGATCAACTGGGAGGAAAAATATAACGCGGAACACGATACCTACCTGCGTCTGGCTGCAGAGTTTGATAATTTCCGCAAGCGCACCATCAAGGAGAAGGAAGCCTCCTACGGCAACGGCAAGGCCGATGCCGTGAGTAAGCTGCTTCCCATCTATGACATCCTGGAGCGGGCCGTGAACCAGCCCACCGAGGATGCCGCCTACAAAAAGGGCGTGGAGCTGACCATGACCGAACTGGTGAAGATCTTCACCGGCCTGGGCGTGGAAATCTTCGGCCAGCCCGGAGACAGCTTCGATCCCGCCCTTCACAATGCGGTGATGCACGTGGAGGATGAAAGCCTGGGAGAGAACACCATCACCCAGGTGTTCCAGAAGGGCTTCAAGCTGGGCGATAAAATCGTCCGGTTTGCTATGGTTCAGGTTGCAAACTAAGATTTAAGATAGAAGATACAAGATACAAGATATAAGATATTTTATATCATTGCGAAGCAATACCTCATCTTATATCTCATATCTTATATCTAATATCTCAATCATTTTCTTTGTATAAAATTTACTTTTCTATATCAGGAGGAAAACATTATGTCTAAGATTATCGGTATTGATTTGGGTACTACCAATTCCTGCGTCGCCGTTCTGGAAGGCGGCGAACCCGTTGTCATCGCCAACGCCGAAGGCACCCGCACCACTCCCTCTGTGGTGGCCTTCTCCAAGACCGGCGAGCGGATGGTGGGTCAGGTGGCAAAGCGTCAGGCTGTCACCAACGCTGACCGCACCGTCTCTTCCATCAAGCGCCACATGGGCGAGAACTACCACGTCACCGTGGACGGCCAGTCCTACACCCCCCAGCAGATCAGCGCCTTCATTCTGCAGAAGCTGAAGGCGGATGCCGAGGCCTACCTGGGCCAGACCGTCACCGAGGCTGTCATCACCGTTCCCGCTTACTTCTCCGACGCCCAGCGTCAGGCCACCAAGGACGCCGGCAAGATTGCCGGCCTGGAGGTCAAGCGGATCATCAACGAGCCCACCGCCGCGGCCCTGGCCTACGGCATGGACAAGGAATCCGAGCAGAAGATCATGGTTTATGACCTGGGCGGCGGTACCTTCGACGTGTCCATCCTGGACATCGGCGACGGCATCATCGAGGTCCTGGCCACCGCCGGTGACACCCACCTGGGCGGCGACGACTTCGACCAGAGAATCATGGATTACCTGGTTTCCGAGTTCAAGAAGACCGAGGGCATCGACCTGTCCGGCGACAAGGTTGCCATGCAGCGTCTGAAGGAAGCCGCCGAGAAGGCCAAGATTGAGCTGTCCGGCGTCACCAGCACCAATGTGAACCTGCCCTATATCACCGCCGATTCCACCGGCCCCAAGCATCTGGACGTGACCCTCTCCCGGGCCAAGTTCAATGAGCTCACTGCCGATCTGGTGGAGCGTACCATGAAGCCCGTCCGTCAGGCCATGTCCGACGCAGGCCTTTCTGCCTCCGACATCCACAAGGTCCTGCTGGTTGGCGGTTCCACCCGTATCCCCGCCGTCCAGGAAGCCGTGAAGAAGATCACCGGCAAGGAAGGCTTCAAGGGCATCAACCCCGATGAGTGCGTGGCCGTTGGCGCTGCCATTCAGGGCGGCGTGCTCACCGGCGACGTGCAGGACATCCTGCTGCTGGACGTGACCCCCCTGTCCCTGGGCATTGAGACCATGGGCGGCGTGTTCACCCGTCTGATCGACCGGAACACCACCATCCCCCCCCACAAGAGCCAGATCTTCTCCACCGCCGCTGACGGCCAGACCAGCGTTGAGGTCCATGTCCTCCAGGGCGAACGTGAGATGGCCGCTTACAATAAGACCCTGGGCCGCTTCCAGCTCACCGGCATTGCGCCCGCTCCCCGTGGCGTGCCTCAGATTGAGGTCAGCTTCGATATCGATGCCAACGGCATCGTGAAGGTCTCCGCCAAGGACCTGGGCACCGGCAAGGAGCAGCAGATCTCCATCACCGCCTCCACCAACATGAGCCAGGAGGAAATCGACAAGGCTGTCCGGGAGGCCGAGCAGTACGCCGCCGAGGACAAGGCCCGCAAGGACGAGGTGGATGCCCGCAACGCCGCCGACCAGATCATCTACCAGACCGAAAAGACCATGGGCGAGCTGGGCGACAAGCTGAGCGATTCCGACAAGTCCTCCATCCAGGCCGCCGTTGACCACCTGAAGGAAGTGGTGAAGGGCACCGATGTGCAGGCCATCAAGGACGCCACCGAGGAAGTGCAGAAGGCCTTCTACGCCGTGTCCGAGAAGCTGTACCAGCAGACCGGCGCCCAGGGCGCCCAGGGCCAGCCCCAGGGCAACCCCGGCGACGACGTGGTGGACGCTGACTACGAGTCCGTGGACTAATCCAATCGTTATCCCCCAAAAGGGGCGGCGCACAGCCGCCCCTTCTTGGAGTATTGTGGAGAGGTACTTAACCTATGGCAGATAAACGCGATTACTATGAGGTGCTGGGCCTGCAGAAGGGGGCCAGCGCGGAGGATATCAAGAAGGCCTACCGGAAGGCGGCCATGAAATACCATCCCGACCGGAACCCCGGCGACAAGGAAGCCGAGGAGAAGTTCAAGGAAGTGGGCGAGGCCTACGAGGTGCTGTCCGACGACGAAAAGCGGGCCCGGTATGATCAGTACGGCTTTGCCGGCGTGGATCCCAACTACGCGGCCGGCGGTGCCGGTGGCTACGGCGGCTTCGATGGCTTTGGCGGGTTCGGCGGCTTCGGTGACTTGGGTGACATCTTCGGTGACCTGTTCGGCGGCGGCAGCGGCAGAAGAAGCGGCGGCCAGAGCAGCGCCCGCCGGGGTGAGAACATCATGTCCCGGCTGGACCTGACTTTCGAGGAAGCGGCCTTCGGCTGCGACAAGGAGATCAGTGTCCCCAGAATTGAAAACTGTGTGGCCTGCAACGGCACCGGCAGTGCCGACGGCAATATTGAAACCTGTTCCAAGTGCCGGGGTACCGGTCAGGAGCGGGTGATTCAGAACTTCATGGGCATGCAGATGCAGTCCACCACCACCTGTTCCCAGTGCGGCGGCAGGGGCAAAATCATCAAGACCCCCTGCAATACCTGCAAGGGCAAGGGCAAGGTCCGCCGCACCAACAAGGTGAGCGTGAAGGTTCCCGCCGGTGTGAACGACGGACAGAGTGTCCGGGTCCGGGGGGAGGGCAATGTGGGCACCGGCGGCGCACCCAACGGCGACCTGCTGGCGGAAGTGCACATCAAGCCCCATAAGCTCTT
The DNA here is from genome assembly GCA_022777455.1 of Clostridiales bacterium. The sequence goes on from JALFGI010000024.1 coordinate 4,939, forward strand.
CAAGCGCCGGGAGTTCGACGTGTACTGCGAAGTGCCTATCTCCTTTGCCCAGGCGGCTCTGGGCGCGGAGATCGAAGTACCCACTCTGGACGGCAAGGTGAGCTACACCATCCCCGAGGGAACTCAGACCGGCCGGGAGTTTATCCTCCGGGGCAAGGGCATCCCCCAGGTGGGCAACCCCAAGCTCCGGGGCGATCACCACTTCAGCGTGGTGGTGGAGACGCCCACAAGGTTGACCAACGAGCAGAAGGAGCTGCTGCGCCAGTTCGACGGCACCGTCAGCCGCAGCGTCACCCCCAAGCGCAAGGGCTTCCAGGATATCCTCAACGATTTCTTCAAGGAGAAATAAGAAATATTTAAGTTCAAAACCCAAGTCCGGTACTTGTTCTGGGCTTGGGTTTTGTGTATAATAAGAGCAAATTTTTTTCGGACCATTCCCATTCGGCAAAGAGATAATCGATATTTGGCGGTGAGGTGAATGGCACCATGTTCCGGTTTCTGAGCGCATGCCCCCCTTGTGTAAAGGGGGGGAGGGGGGATTGGGCAGCAGGGAGTAAAGAAGTAGTACAAGCCAATGCGGAAAGGTACAATGGCGTTACACGAATTCGCATTGGATTTCATGAAACCAAACCACCTACCGCCCAATCCCTCCGCCCCAGTGTGCGCACTGGGGCACCTCCCTTTACACAAGGGAGGCATGAGGCGCTGCCGCGCCAATGCGATAAATTACAATTTTCCGCGATGGATTGAAACAATTGTGTATTAGGAGCTTATGATATGATTGAAACCCATTCCCTTCTGCCCGGTGTGGTTCTGCGCTGCTGCCGGGATGCCCGGTTTAAGCAGGGCTGCCTCAGCGTGCAGCTGGTGCGGCCTATGGCGGAGTCCGAGGCGGCCATGAATGCCCTGATCCCCACGGTGCTGCTCCGGGGAACGGTGAGCCACCCGGACCTGCGCAGCATCACCATGGCCCTGGACGACCTGTACGGCGCGGCGGTGAGCCCACTGGTGCGCCGGGTGGGGGACTACCAGACCACGGGGCTGTACTGCAGCTTCATGGACCAGCGTTTCGCCCTGCCCGGGGACCGGGTGCTGGAGCCCATGGCCCGGTTTCTCCGGGAGCTGCTGCTGGAATCCCCCCTGGAGGATGGGGGCTTCCGGAGGGAATTTGTGGAGAGCGAGAAACGCAACCTGATCTCCTCCATCGAATGCGAGCTCAACGACAAGCAGGTTTACGCCATGGGCCGCCTGCTGAAAACCATGTGCCGGGAGGACAGCTTCGGCCTGCCCCGGCTGGGAGACAAGGAGCAGGTGGAGCAAATCGACCCGGTGACCCTTTACCGCCATTATCAGAAAATCCTGCGGGAAAGCCAGATTCAGCTGTTCTATGTGGGCAGCGCGGAAGGCGCCCGGGTGGCGCAGCTCCTAAAGCCCCTGTTTGATTTGCCCGGCCGGGATCCCCAGCCCCTGGCGCCCCAGACGGACCTGCGCCTAAGCCCCGACGGGGAGCTGACCGAGACGATGGAGGTGACCCAGGGCAAGCTGTGCCTGGGCTTTATCACCCCCATCACCAACCGGACCCCGGAATTTGCCGCCATGCAGCTGTTAAACACCCTGTTCGGCGCAGGGATGACCTCCAAGCTCTTTTTGAACATCCGGGAGAAGCAGTCCCTTTGCTACAGCATTTCCTCCAATTACTATGGCTCCAAGGGCATCGTCACCGTGTCCGCCGGCATCGACTGCGACAAGATGGAGCTGGTACGCAGCGAGGTCCTCCGGCAGCTGGAGCTGTGCGCCAAGGGGGAATTCACGGACCGGGAGCTGAACGCCGCCAAGCAGGCCCTGATCTCCGGCCTGCGGGCCACCCACGATTCCCCCGGCGCCATCGAAGGCTACTATGCCACCGCCGCCCTCAGTGACCTGAAGCTGACTCCGGAGGCGTATATGCAGGCCGTGGAAGCGGTCACCGCCCCGGAGGTTTCCCGGGCGGCCCGGACGCTGAAGCTGCACACCACCTATTTCCTGCGGGAGCAGGAAGCGGAAAGGACACTTCCTGATGACTGAGTATCAATACCCGGAGCTGGATGAAAAGCTCTTTAAAGAGGTTCTGCCCAACGGGCTCACCCTGGCGGTGGTGCCCCGGAAGGGCTTTGCCAGAAGCATCGCTTATTTTGTTACCGATTTCGGCTCCATCCACACGGATTTCACCCTGGATGGGGTAAACCATACCACCCCCGCCGGGGTGGCCCATTATCTGGAGCATAAAATGTTCGAGCTGCCGGGAGACCGGGATGTGACGGCGGAATTTGCCGCCCTGGGGGCCTCCGTCAACGCCTTCACCAGCTACGACATGACCGCCTATTACTTTTCCTGCACCCAGGCCTTCGAGCAGTGTTTGCACCTTCTGCTGGAATTCGTGTCCACCCCTTATTTTACCCAGGAAAGCGTGGAACGGGAGCGGGGCATCATCGACCAGGAGATCGGCATGAACCTGGATGCCCCGGACAGCGTGATTTTTGACAACCTCATGGCCGCCCTCTATGAAAACCACCCCATCCGTGTGCCCATTCTGGGAACCCGGGAGTCCATCCGGGAGATTACCCCGGAAATTCTGGAGCTGTGCCACCGGGCCTTTTATCACCCGGGGAATATGCTGCTGTGCGTCATCGGCGACGTGGACCCGGAGGCGGTGAAGCGCATCGCCCTGGAGGTGCTGGGAACGGAAAAGACGCCCATGGGAGAAAAGCAAACCCATTGGCCGGAAGCCATGGTTCCCGTGAAGGAAGAAACCCTCTGCGCCATGGAGGTGGCCATGCCCACCTTCAGCCTGGCCTTCAAGTGCGAGCCCATTGGCCTGGGGAGCCAGGCCATCCGCCGGGAGATGGTGGCGGATCTGGCGGCGGAAGCCCTGTTCGGCGAGTCTTCGGAGTTGTACCTGCGGCTGTATGAGCAGGGGCTGATTGACAGCTCCTTCGGCGGCGGCTTTGAAACCTTGCAGGGCTGCGCCATGCTCTGCGTGGGGGGCGACAGTGAGGACCCCTGGGCGGTCCGGGACGCCATCATTGCCCAGGCGGAAAAGCTGACCCGCACCGGCATCGGTCAGGAGGAATTCCTTCGGTTGAAACGAAGCGCCCTGGGCCGGAGAATCCGGGGGCTGGACAGCCTGGATGGCACCTGCTTCCGGGTGTGCGCCTATCATTTCTCGGATTTTGACTATTTCCGCTTCCCGGAGGTGTACCGGGGCATTGAAAAGCAGGAAATTCTGGAATTTCTGGCCCGGGTGGTGCGCCGGGAGCGGTGTGCCATCTCCGTCATCAATCCCCTGTCGGAGGATGGGGACGAAGGAGCGATTGTATGAACCCCGCGAATTACTCTGTGATTTCTTTCCCCTTTCTGGGGCTGGAGGTGAATCCGGGCCGGAGCTTTTCCATCGGGCCTGTGGAAATTCATTATTATGGTCTGGTGATCGCCCTGGGACTGCTGCTGGCGGTGCTGTATGCCGAAAAACGCTGCCATTACGCAGGACTGTCCAAGGATGATCTGCTGGACGGGGTACTGTGGATCACGCCTTTGGCCATTGTCTGCGCCCGGATTTACTACTGCGCCTTTTCCTGGGCGGATTACCGGGACAATCCCATCTCCGTGCTCTATATCTGGAACGGCGGCATTGCCATTTACGGCAGCGTCATCGGCGCGGTGATCGGCGTGATCATTTTCTGCAGGATCAAAAAGACCAATCTGCCCGCCCTGCTGGATCTGGTGCTGTGCAGCTTCCTCATCGGCCAGTTCATCGGCCGCTGGGGCAATTTCTTCAACCGGGAGGCCTTCGGCGCTGCCACGGACTCTTTCTTCCGCATGGGCCTACTCAACACCGTCACCGGGGAATTTGAGTATTACCATCCCACCTTTTTGTATGAATCGGTGTGGAATCTGGCGGGGTTTTTGATTCTGAATTACTGCTACCCCCGCCGCCGCTACAACGGCCAGATCGCCCTGGGCTACTGCGCCTGGTACGGCCTGGGAAGATCCTGGATCGAGGGATTGCGGGTGGACAGCCTCTATTGGGGCAGCCTCCGGGTCAGCCAGGTGCTGGCCATCGTCACCTGCCTCACCGCCTCCGCCCTCCTCATCTGGCAGCACTTCCGCGCCCACGACCCGGAAAAATTGCTGAAATAACAAACGGCCCACTGTAGGGGCGGATATTATCCGCCCGCGCAGTATCAGCCAACGATCATAAACCAGCCCAGGCGAATTCGCACTACCCCCGACCAAATTGTAGGGGAGGCTCGTAGCCTCCCGCACAGTATCAGCCAACGATCAAAAACCAGGCCGGGCGAATTCGCACCATTTTGGGCATAATACCATTCAACCAAATACTCAAGTTCGCAAGCTGGCGGGAGGATACGATCCTCCCCCACAGTGGCTGGGCGGTTTCGGAACCCGATACCATCCAACCGAACACGCAGTTGCGTTACCTGGCGTGCGGCTAATAGCCGCCCCTACGGTGGCTGATCCATCATCGGGAGCCGGTTCCATTCAACGGAACGCCCATTCAACAAGATAAAAATGGAGGAAAACACCATGAAACGGGAAGACTACATCAGTTGGGATGAATATTTCATGGGCATCGCCATGCTGGCGGCCCGGCGGAGCAAGGACCCCAATACCCAGGTGGGCGCCTGCATCGTCTCGCCGGAGAACATCATCATCTCCACCGGCTACAACGGCATGCCCAAGGGCTGCAGTGACGATGAATACCCCTGGGAGCGGGAGGGGGCCGAGACCAAGTACCCCTACGTGGTCCACGCGGAGCTGAATGCCATCCTCAATGCCAACGGGCGGGACCTGCGGGGCAGCCGGCTGTATGTGGCACTGTTTCCCTGCAACGAGTGCGCCAAGGCCATCATCCAGAGCGGCGTGAAGGAGGTCATCTATCTGTCGGACAAATACTGCGACAGTATGATGAACCTGGCCTCCAAACGGATGCTCCAGTCTGCCGGGGTGAAATTCACCCAATTGACACCCACCCGGCAGACCATCGTACTGGATTTCGTGCCGGAGGAGCAGCGGTAGGCCAACTTTGGACAAAAAATGTGGCGAACTTTGCCGGTTCTTCTTCTATTCTGGGGGATTGACGAACGGGGCAAAAATGAATATACTTTTTGTATATTCGTTTGGGAGAAGATCCCTCAATCAATTGACGCAATGGAGGAATAGTATGCGGTTTCTTTACGGCAAACAGGAGATGCGGGACCTGACCCGCAGCCAGGAAAGCTGCTTTCTGCTCACCAATGGCCTGGGCGGCTATGCTTCCCTCACCGCCGCCTATTCGGTCAACCGCTGCGATCAGGGCCTGCTGATTTCCGCGGTGAAGGCCCCCAATGAACGGGTGACCCTGGTGCACCGGATGAGCGAACGGCTCAATGTGGAGGGAAAGGATTGCTACCTGTCCACCCAGGAATTTGCCGACGGCACCGCCCCGGAGGAGGGCTACCGGCACCTGAGCTTCTTCCTCTATGACAATGTTCCCCACTGGCGCTATCACATCGGCGGCGTCCGGGTCACCCGGAGCATGGCCATGACCTACGGCCAGAACACCACCGCCGTGCTGTACAAGGTGGAAAATCAGTCCGCCTCTCCCTGCGTTCTCACCGTGGAGCCCTTTGTCAAATTCGGCCCCAAGGAGCAGGCCATCCAGGCAGAGCCGGCAATCAGCTATTCCGCCGGGAAGATCAGCTGCGGCCCCCATGCCCTGCACATCACCACCAACGGCACCCTGCGGGAAACCCCCAAGCGCACCCAGCGCCTTTCCTACCGGGAGGATGCCAAGGACGGCCGCCCCGGTCAGGGCGTCGTGTCCTCCATCTGCGTGGCGGAGATCACCGTGGGAGCCGGGGAGAACGTGGAATTCAGCGTGATCTTCTCCGCCCGGCGGCAGTTCCTCACCGCCGAGGAGATTCTCACCACTCAGCTGCGCCATCAGGGCGAGCTGGAGAGCCGGGCCGGCTTCCGGGACCCGGTGGCCCGCCAACTGACGGTGAGCGCCGATGCCTTTGTGGTCCGCCGGGCCTCCACCAACGGCATGACCATTCTGGCCGGCTACCCGCTGTTCAGCGACTGGGGCCGGGATACCATGATCGCCCTCACCGGCTGCGCCCTGGTCACGGGCCGTTTTGTGGATGCCGCCAGCATTCTGCGCACCTTCCTGGCCTACGAAAAGGACGGCCTGGTTCCCAACCTCTTCCCCGAGGGAGGACATGACCCTGCATACAACACCGTGGATGCCGCCCTGCTGCTCATCGATTCCGTGTGGCAGTTTGTCCGCCGCTGCGGCAACTGGGATTTCGTTCGGGAGGCCTATCCCACCCTGGAGCGGATCATCGCCGCCTACCGCAAGGGCACCCACCACGCCATCTACATGGATACCGACGGCCTGATCCACGCCGGCGAAGGCCTGGACCAGGTGACCTGGATGGATGTGTGCGTCCAGGGCATCCTGCCCACCCCCCGCCACGGCAAGCCCGTGGAGATCAACGCCTACTGGTACAATGCCCTGAAAATCATGGAGGAATTTGCCCAGCGGCTGGGGCTTGACGGGAAGGATTACGGCGAACTGGCGGAAAAAGTCAAAAAATCCTTTGTGGAAAAATTCTATATGGAGGACAAGGGCTACCTGCGGGACGTGCTTTCCGGCACTTCCGCGGACGAGCAGCTGCGCTGCAACCAGATCTGGGCCCTGAGTCTGCCCTACACCATGCTCACCCATGAGCAGGAGTGTAATGTGCTGCACGTCGTGGAGCGCAATCTCTACACCCCCTGCGGCCTGCGCACCCTGGCCCCCTCCGACCGGGAGTTCCGGGCCACCTACGGCGGCGATCAGGTCACCCGGGATATGGCCTATCACCAGGGCTCCGTGTGGGTGTTCCCCCTGGGGGCTTTCTACATGGCTTATCTCAAGGTCCGGGGCAACTCCCCCGAGGCCAAGGCGGATGTCCGGGCCCAGCTGGCGGCTCTGGAGCCCATGCTGAGAGAGGGCTGCGTGGGTCAGCTGCCCGAGCTCTACGACGGCCTCTGCCCCAGCACCGGCAAGGGCTGCTTCGCCCAGGCCTGGAGCGTGGGCGAAATCCTGAAGGTTTACGAGGCCATCGATAAAAACGGTTGATTCATCTATTTCGTAGGGAACGGCCTATGTGCCGTTCCCCACGGTGTGGACAAACCGTGTGCCATTCAACCAAACACGCAGGCCCGTTGCGTTGCGGGAGGCGAAACGCCTCCCATACAGTGGGTGCGGCGGCATTATTCATCAATCAGAGGAAACCCGTCGTATGGCGGGTTTATTTTCAATGAAAAGGCAGGAATTCACAATGGAGCAGATTTTATTGGACAAAACCCGCTGGGGCTGGTGGCAGTCGGCGGTATTTTATCAGATTTACCCCAAGAGCTTTCAGGACACCACCGGCAGCGGCGTCGGAGATTTGAAGGGCATCCTCTCCCGGCTGGACTATTTGCAGAAACTGGGCATCGACGGCATCTGGATGTCTCCGGTGTGCGCCTCCCCTCAGGTGGACAATGGCTACGACATCTCTGACTACTGCGCCATTGACCCCATGTTCGGCACCATGGAGGACATGGATACCCTGATCGCCGAGGCGAAAAAGCGGCACATCTCCATCATTCTGGACCTGGTGCTGAACCACTGCTCCAGTCGGCACCCCTGGTTCCTGGAGGCGCTGAAGGGAAAGGACAATCCCTACCACGATTATTTCCTCTGGAAGGACGGGGACGGCATCACGCCCCCCAATGAAATGAAGGCCTGTTTCGGCGGCCCGGCCTGGACCTATGTGCCGGAGCTGGGGCAGTATTATTTCCACCAGTTCGCCCCGGAGCAGCCCGACCTGAACTGGGAGAATCCTGCCATGCGCGCCGAGCTCTACAAGTCCATTCGCTTCTGGGTGGACAAGGGGGTGGAGGGCTTCCGGCTGGATGTCATCGACCAGATCGGCAAGGACCCGGATTTGCAGGTCACCGGCAACGGCCCCCGTCTCCACGACTTCCTGCGTGAGCTGTCCGCCAACGCCTTCCCGGAGGCGGGGCTGGTCACCGTGGGGGAGGCCTGGGGCGCGGACGTGGAGCGGGCCAAGCTGTACAGTGCCCCGGACTGCAGTGAGCTTTCCATGGTATTTCAGTTCCAGCACATCTGCCTGGACCAGCAGCCCGGCGGGGAGAAGTGGGATTTGAAGAAGCTGTACCTGCCGGACCTGAAGCGCTGCCTGGCCCGGTGGCAGAACGGTCTCCACGGCAAGGGCTGGAACAGCCTGTTTCTGAACAATCACGACCTGCCCCGGATCGTCTCCCGCTGGGGCAATGACAAGGAGTATCGGGTTCAGTCCGCCAAAATGCTGGCCACCATGCTCCATGGCCTGGAGGGCACCCCCTACATCTTCCAGGGGGAAGAGCTGGGTATGACCAATATCCGGCTGAAGATCGAGGAATACGTGGACCTGGAGATTCAAAACCTCTACGCCGAGCGCACCGCCAAGGGCTACGCTGAGGATGCCGTGATGGAATCCATCTACGCCCGGGGCCGGGACAATGCCCGCACCCCCATGCAGTGGGACGACGGCCCCAACGCCGGCTTCACCACCGGAAAGCCCTGGATGCCGTTGAACCCAAATTACCGGGAAATCAACGCCAAGGCCGCGCTGGCGGACCCGGATTCCGTGTTCTATTACTATCAGAAGCTGATCCGCTTGCGCAAAACTACCCCGGTAATCAGCCACGGCAGCTTTACCCTGCTGGATGATGAAAATGAGGATGTGTTTGCCTACCTCCGGGAGGATGAAACACATCAGCTGCTGGTGGTGTGCAATTTCACGGACCGGGAGCTGAACTATGAAATTCCCGCCGAATTCCAAACTGCCAGCTGTCTGATTTCCAATTACCCCGATTCCGCCCCCACCCTCCGCCCCTACGAGGCTTATATGCTCCTGATCGGAAAATAGGCCTACAATCGAATAGTCAAATTGGTATTTGGCGAACCGGAATTGCCGCACCCCTTGGCTCCCCCTCTGGGGGAGCTGGCTGCCCCGTTAGGGGCAGACTGAGAGGGCAACACGCAGCATATTAAGATGGTATTTCCTTCTCTACGGTAACCCTCTCAGTCAGCCTGACGGCTGACAGCTCTCCCAAAGGGAGAGCCAAGGGGTGCTACCGTATCTGCCCGCCAAATTACAATTTACCGTTCCGCTGAAAATGCGTATAACAGCACAGCACCGCACCCCGATATGAGGTGCGGTGCTGTTTTTGTTCAGATGAAGGTTTTCGGGAGCAGCTGTATCAGTGCGATGCCGGCAAGGACGACCAGGGTGAGGATCAGCAGGGCCAGCAAAAAGGGAATCCACTCGTTTTCCTTTTTCCTCTGGGGCTGGGCTTCGGGCGGTGGGGAGGGCTGATTTGGCTGGCAGATGGTGTAAACGGTGCCGTTTTCCGGGAAGCTGTCCTGGATTGCCTCCTGGGGGAGGTGCCGGTGGGCCTGGGCCAGCAGTGCCTGACGGTCCTCCGGGGGCTGGGCCACCCAGACCAGGCTTCCGTCGGGGGCGCGCCCTGCCTGAGCGGAAGGGAAGAATTCCCGGATCACAACCTGCCGGTTTTCCGCCAGATCCATTCCCTTGTAGATGATCTCAATGGCATTCTTTTCCAGCACCCGGCCGGTGAGATACCGGCCGTGGAGAATACACTGGTCCAGGGCATGGTGCACCACCGGGGCGGCCCCGGGGTCATACCCGCACAGGGGGCAGGGATAGGCCGGGGTTTGATGCAGACAGTTCATGCAGTAGAGTTGCTCCATAGACAGCCCCTTCCTCCGGGAGGATTACTTCTTTTCCACAGTCACGGTATAGCGGTCGGAGCCGGCCTGAATCACGGCATTGCCCGTCACCCGCACCCAGCCTTCGGGGCGCAGGGGCACGCCGTTCAGGGCGGTGCCGTTGGTGGATTTTCGGTCCCGCAGGTGCAGCACCCGGCTGTCCCACTGCAGTTCAAAGTGCAGACCGGACAGGGCGGTGTCCGTTTCGTTCAGGGTGATGTCGGACCGTTTGTTCCGGCCCAGGGTCACGCTTTCGTTTACGCCAATGAAAAATTCGATGGCGTCCTCGGGGTGATCCGCCGGCACCAGCCGCACTCTGCAGCCGGGTGTGGTGTCCCGTTTGGGAAGCTCCTTCCCGGGCTGGGGTCCGGGGGATTTGCGGTCGGGCTCATTTTGGAGTTCCGGTTTGGGCTGCTGTTCGGACTCCGGTTTGTTTTTTTGCACTGTTAGCTCGGAGATATCCAGCTTTTCCCAATCCTCTTCTTCGGAGGCGGGGGCTTTGTCCCGGCGGCGCTCCTTTTTGGGCTTGGACTTGGGCTCCGGCTCTTCCAGGCTGCGCTGGTTGTACCGCAGCAGCACCGCCAGGACGATGAGGAACAGCAGCAGTCCGGTGCCGATCACCAGGAGAATCAGAAGCATCCGGGGATTTCCACCGGGGGAGGGGCTGTGTACCGGCGGGGTGGTTTCTGTGGGTGCGGTGGTCTCGGGCTGGGTGGTTTCCGGAGGAAGGGTTTGGGTGGTCTCGGGCTGGGTGGTCTCCGGCGGCAGGGTTTCCGGCGGCAGGGTTTCCGACTGGGTGGGCTCTGTGGGAGCCGGGATCAGGGCGCCGTCTACGCTGCATTTGTCACTCACCCGGGTGTCGCCCTGCTGCCAGGTCACTTCAATCTCCAGTGCACCCATTCCGGAGGGAAGCTGGGACAGGTCCAGGGAGAGGACGGCACCGGAGAGCACATGGTCGACCACCTGGTTCAGGGCGTCCTCCACATAGGTGGCGGAGCCGAAATCATTCCGGGAGGGGATGACGCTGAAGCCGCCGATGGACTGGTTGGCATATTCTTCCATCCGGTTGGCGTTTTTCTGGGCAGATTTGTCGGCCCAGGGGTCCACCACAGCAAGGGTGCACAGACTCAGACCGCTGCTGCGAATGGCCTGGTTCACCTCCTCCTGGCTTACCGCAATGCGGGCGTTGTCCAGCCCGTCGGTGATCAGCAGGATGCAGCCCAGGCTTTCGTCATCCCGGGCCGCCGTGATGGTCTCCAAAGCGGAGACAATGGAAGCATTGAGGTTGGTAAATCTGGCGGGATACACGCAGGCCTGGTCGATGCCCTGCTGACGTTCTTCCGCAGTGGCCAGGGGCTCGCCGAAGGACAGCTCTTCACCCATGAGCACCAGAACCATGCGGTCAATGGGGCGCATGGCGTCGCTCAATGCGGTGAGAGCCCGGTACTGCTGCTCCTTTTGGGAGTTGCTGAGGGAACTGGACTGGTCTACGATGCAGTAGTAGGTGATGGGCAGCCCCGCATCCTGCACTGCGGTGATGGTGTAATTGTCGAAGCTCTGGCCGTTCACCCCGACGGTGATGGTTCCGTCTCCGGCGGGGGCACCGGCCAGATACAGAGCCGAATCATCCACCCGGGTAAAGGGGTGGAGAAATACCGGATCCGCTCCGGCGGAAGCAGCCAGGGCTGCCAGCATGACAAGACTCAGAAATACCGCGATCACTTTTTTCATGATGTACACCTCAATTCTCTCTCGTCCCTGGTACTATTCCAGGAGAAGTCAGGTCCGCACAGGGGGATGAACAGCAGTGCCGTGCTGCCTGCCGTCAACCGGTCGCCGGGGTTCAGAACCACCGCGTCCAGGATCATTTTCCCGTTCACCCGCACCGGCAGCCCTTTGCCCCGGGGGCCGAAGGAATACAGCTTCAATTGCTCGTCGTAGCAGAGGATCCCACCTGCCTCCGGGCCCAATTGGGGATCCCAGGGGATGGAGATATCCGCCCGTGGGCCGCTGCCGATGTAATTGTAACCGGCATGGAGCCGGAAATCCAGACCCCGATAGGGTTCTTCGGTGCATACCAGCCAGCCCACCGTGGGGCGGAATTCCGGTGCGGACGCCTCCTGGCTGGGACACAGGGGACAGGTTTCGTACCGGTCGCCGTCGAAGAAATGTCCTTCGGGGCAGCGTTCAATCTTCATGATGCCCATCCTCCTTTTCTGACCGGCGGGCAGTGAGCTTTTCCTTCCCTTCTGCCACAGCCCCCCGGGCGGTTTTGATAAAATACAGTACAAAGGCCGCAAGCGCTGCCACGCCCGCCGCAAAAATCACGGATGCCAGGGTGGGGCTGATGTGGGGCTGGTGAAAAAGATTTGCCGCCAGGACGGTAATCACCGAGGGGCCTTCGGCGGTGGCGTAGGGGATGTTCAGCCGGTCCAGCAGTTCCATGCCGTAGTCGATATACACAGCGCAGAACAGGTCTGTGGACACGTCCGCTTCAAAGCCGTAAGTGTTCTGGGCCACCACGGCGCCTTGCTCATTTACCAGGGGTCCGCCGGAAAAGCCGTGCTGGATGGCGGCGGTGTGGATCAGGGACTTGGTATTTCCGGCCCGGGCCATCGCCAGATGGTCCCGGATTTCGCCGGAGGTGACGGATACATCCTCCGCCCCGGAGTCGGCTCCGTAGCGGGAACCCTTCAGGCCGGGAAAGCCAAGGGCGTAAACCCCGGTGCCGTTCACTGCCCGGCGGGAGGACAGCAGGGGAAGGGCCTTGTATCCTTCCACCGGTTCCATGGCCTGGATCACTGCCACGTCGGGGCAGCCGTCGGTGGTGATCAGCACCCGGCACTTCACGGCGGAGCCGGGCAGGGGCCGCTGATGGTCGTCAAATTTGGCATTGTCCCGCAGCAGCCACAGCTCCACCTGGCTGTCGGCATATTTTCCGCTGCCGGTGGCCACATGCCAATTGGTGAGGAAAATATCCGAGTCCTCCCCGGCCGTGCCCACGGCAAAGCCGGTGCCCGTCCAGCGGGAGCGCACTCCGGTTTCGGCGTCGATGCCCATGCCGTACAGGTGTACCACACTCTGACAGGCCTGCTCCACCGCGGATGTCTCCGCCTGAGCCCGGGGGAGGGGAAGCAGCATCAGACACATAAGCACCGCCGGAAGCAGAAAACATTTCCTTCTCAAAGGAATCCTCCTCGTTTTTGGATGCCCAGGGTCGGACGCCGGCGGACACCCCGGCCTCCCTCGCGGTGGCGGGATTGGGTTATTGCATCACAATCCGGAATTCGTGGCGTTTTTCTCCCAGGAAGAAGGGGGTATCCGGTTCCAGGGGCGTTTCTTCCGCCAGGGCTTCCTCCCCCAGCCAGGTGTCTGCCAGAGGGGTCAGGGTAAAGGTATCTCCCTGCCGGGTCAGACGGCAGTGCCGGGGCCGGATGCTTCGGGTGTCCTTGGGATAGCGGACGGAGCAGGTTTCCTCCCGGCCGATGGTCAGGCTCCCTTCCTCCAGCGGCCAGGCCTTTCCGCCCAGGGGACCGCTGCGGCAGACCAGGGTGGGGCGGGGGACATGCCTGCCTTCGGATTTCACATGGATCGCCTGGGGCACATCGGTGCGGTCCTTTTCCGCCCGGGCAGAGATGAACCGGGTGGTGACCAGGGCGATGAGAAAGCCCAGGGCAATTCCCAGAAACCGCACCACATTCACGATTGCGCTGCCGCTGCTGTCCGCCTCTGCCGGGCTCTGGGCCCAGGCGGTCACGGAAAAGAAAGCCGGTGCTGTCAGAATGCTGACCGCCAGAGCGGCGGCCCGGGTGCCGAATTTCATGGGGATAAGCGCCTTCTTTCTTTGTTATGTGAATCTATCATACCATACCCCTTCCCGGGAATCAAGGCC
>JALFGI010000060.1 GCA_022777455.1 Clostridiales bacterium
GTGGCCAGGCCGCCGGCGCCGCACATGCCTTCCTCACCGCAGATGAGGGGCACACCGGCGGGGGCGCAGATGTTGGAGACGATGGTCATGTTGGAGGCGGCGGTGTTGTCGGTGGGGATGTACATGGCGTCGGCACCCTCAATGGCGGCGGTGACAACAGCCTGAATGTCGTTGGAGTCGGCGAAGGTGAAAACCTCGGTGGCCACACCCAGCTCGTCCATGCAGGCGATGAACTGGTCGGCCTGGAGCACGGAGTTGGGCTCGGCGGAGCAGTAGACGATGGCGACCTTCTTGGCTTCGGGAACCAGCTCCATCACGGTGTCGGCATACAGCTGCGCGGGAACACCGTCGGAGGTGCCGGAGACATTGATGCCGGTGCCCACAGTGGCGTCCATGTCGTCAATGGCCAGAGCGGTGGCATAGTCGGTAACGGAGGTGCCCAGGATGGGGATGGTATCGGTAGCGGACACGGCAGCCAGCAGAGCGGGGGTAGCGTTGGCCATAATCAGATCGTACTCATTGGCAACGAAGCCGGTGACGATGGTGGAACAGGTAGCGGGCTCACCCTGGGCGTTCTGCTCGTCGAAGGTGACCTTATCGCCCAGCTTCTCGGTCAGAGCGTCCTTGAAGCCCTGGGTGGCTGCATCCAGAGCAGCGTGCTGCACCAGCTGGCAGATACCGACGGTGTAGGAAGCCTCTTCTGCCTTGGCGGCGGGAGCGGCGGAAGCCATGGCCAGAACCATGACGGCGGCCAGAACCATTGCAATCAGTTTTTTCATGTTTCGTTTCTCCTTTTATGCGAACTGTTGATTCCCATCGGGGACAATCAATGGGATAACTATAGCACCACCCTGGGAGAAATGTCAATCGAAAATTTCAATAAACACAATCAAAAAATTGAATTCATCAAAATGCACAAAGTTACATCCTCAATTTTGTTAATTGTCCCTATTCTTTCAGGAAAGCTGAGCCAGCCTCCGTCCTGCGGCTGCCAGCTCCCGCAGGGTGCTGCAGCTGATCATGGGTACGAGAGCGGTCATGGTCTGGACACTGCGCAGATACTGCCACTTCCCTTCCGGAATGGGATTGAGCCAGATCACTCTGGCCGCCTGGCGCTTGGCCTCCAGCACAGCTCTTACCGCCCGGTTCTGGTCAATGGTTTTGGTATCGGAGAGGATGATCAGCGTGGTCCCCGCCCCCAGGATGGGAGGGTGGCGGCCGCAGATATCCTCCAGCGCCGTGCCCAGGTCCGTACCCCGGCCGTAGATGCCGGATTCCCGCACAAAGGAGCGGAAGGAATCCATGTTGTGAAGCTGAAAGGCATCCGCCTCCACCAGCCGTTCGGAAAACAGGAAGGTGCGGGAATTCTCCGACACCTGGTTCAGCGACTGGATGAACCGCAGGGCAAACTCCGAAAACTGGACCATGGAGCCGGACACGTCACACAGAATCACCAGGCGTTTGCGGTGCTCCCGCTTTTTCCGGTAGCGCAGCCGATGGAAGCTGCCGCCGGTTTCCAGCCCAAGGCGGATGGTGCGGCGGAAATCCAGCTTGCCCCCGTGGGCCCTGGCCTTCCGCTTGGAGGAAAGCTCCCCGTTGATCTGCTTTGCAATGCTCTGGATGATGGAGATGGCTTTGGGAATCTCCGTATCCTGGAACTGACCCAGATCCCGGTAGAGAATGCCCACCTCCGGGTCGGCCTCCATGCAGTTTTCTCCGGCGTTTTCCAGGAGCATCTGCTGCTCCATGATGGTTTTGGCAAAGACGGAATGGATGAATTCACTGTAAAGGCCGGGATTGCGCTCCATATTGGATTTATAGCGCTCTGCGAAATCCTTCAGTCGCTGCCGGGCCTCCTCCGGCATGGTGGCGTAAGTATCCCGCTGCTGCCGGGAAAGCCTGGCCTGCTCCCCGATCTGCTCCAGCTCCTGCTCCGCCTCCCGGCGGCGCTGCTCCAGCTCCCGTTCCTTTTCCTGCTGCTGCCTGGCCTGCTGCCGCATCTTCTCCTCCGAGAGGAAAAATCCGTCGAACACCCCATCGAAGGTCAGCTGCTCCTCCCGGCTGCCGGCGTAGACGGTGCGCAGGGCGGTTTTCACCACGGTCCGGTCCGCCATTCCCAGTGCAATGAGCACCTGGGCAGCATCGGCGGTTTCCCCGGGGCCCACGTTCAGTCCCCTCAGCCGCAGCAGCCGGGAAAAAGCGGAGAGCTTTTCCAGATAAACCTGTGGCTCAACCATGGCTGTGCCCCTGGCAATGGCCGCAGTGTTTTTCCTCCGGCTTTCCTGTTTCTTCCGCCAAAATCTCCAGATCCTCGTTGTTTTTCAGCACAAAGCCCGCCGTCTGCCGCAGCACATCCGGGGTCAGCTCCCGGATGCCCAGGGCATCCAGTGCCGCCGCCCAATCCAGGGTCTCGGCAATGGAGGGCTTTTTCAGAATGGCCTCATTGCTGCGCAGCTTCTGCACCGCCAGGGCCACCTGGGCGCAGAGACGGTCATCCACATGGGGCAGTTTTTTCCGCAGAATGGCCAGTTCCTTTTCCATATCCGGGTAGTCGATGTGCAGATAGGCGCAGCGGCGGCGCAGTGCCTCGGAAAGAGGCCGGGCCCGGTTGGAGGTGAGCACCACAAAGGGGATGGACCGGGCCTTGATGGTGCCGATTTCCGGGATGCTGATCTGCTGCTCGGACAGCAGCTCCAACAGAAACGCCTCGAATTCCTCATCCGCCTTATCGATCTCGTCGATCAGCAGCACCACCGGCTTTTCGGACCGGATGGATTTCAGCAGAGGCCGCTCCAGCAGATATTCATCGGAAAACAGCTGCTTGGTCAGTGCATCCCGGTCCTGGGTATTCATGTTCACCTGGATGGAAAGGAGCTGCTTCTGGTAGTTCCACTCGTAGAGGGCCTTGCTCTCATCCAGGCCCTCGTAGCACTGCAGCCGCACCAGCTCCCGGTCCAGGGCAGCGGCCATCACCTTGGCCACCTCGGTTTTGCCCACGCCGGCGGCGCCCTCGATGAGCAGGGGGCGACCCAGGGTCAGGGCCACATAGAGCACCGTGGCCAGCACATCGTCATAGACGTATCCGGCTTGGTCCATTTTCTGTTTCAGTTGTTCGAATTCCATATATCCTCCTTATTCCGCGCAGCGGATTCCGGCCCGGCGCAGCTCCCGCCGCAGCCTTGCCACATCGCCATAGAAAACCGTCCCCCCCATCCCGGTGAGGATGGCCCCCTCCACATTGGCGGGGGAATCGTCGATAAACCAGCATTCGCCGGGGGTCAATTCAAATTTCTCATACAGCCGCTCAAAAATCTCATGGGAGGGCTTCAGCAGCTTTTCCTCCGCGGAAACCAGCAGCTTTTCAAAGCATTCCGAGCCGGGAATCCTGGGAAAATAACGCCGCAGGGCCAGGCTGGCGTTGGACAGAAGATAAATACGGTAGCCATTGCTTTTCAGTTCCCGCACCAGCTCTGCCATGCCGGGCATGGGAATCAGATATTGCTGATACCAGCCGTAAACCATGCTTTTCACCGTCTCCCAAAGGTGCTCCGGCACCCGGGCACAGACCGCCTCTGCCACCTCATCCCCGGTCAGGATTCCCCGGTCCTGCTGCATCCACTCAATACCGTGGAAAAGCTCCCGGTTCAGGATTTCCGTCTCCTCCGGGGATAAGTCAAATTGGCCCAGTATTTCCTCCGGCTTCCAGCGAATCAAAACCCCGCCCATGTCAAAGACAATGTTTTTTATCATATGTACTCCTCATTTCTCCTGTACTATCCTTAGAATAATAAATTGTAATTTGGCGGGCAGATACGGCAACGCCCCTCTTGGCTCTCCCTTTGGGAGAGCTGGCAGCCGTCAGGCTGACTGAGAGGGTACCGCAGTAAGGTAGTGGCAAATGCATTACCCTCTCAGTCTGCCCCTAACGGGGCAGCCAGCTCCCCCATAGGGGGAGCCAAGGGGTGCGGCAATTCCGGTTCGCCAAATTACAATTTACCGATCTTTTCTTCGCCTTATCATTTTATCACATTTCCCCGCACAATACAACAAAAAAGCTCCCGAAGGAGCTTTTTTGTTGTGCTTTACCACAGGGTGTTGGAAGGATTGGGATAGCCGAATTTCTCCTTCAGCAGGGCATAGTATTCGTTGGGGTCGCCGTTCTGCTCGTAGCGCCAGGGGTAGCCATAGGGCTGATCGTCCTTGGCATCGCCGGTGTGCTGCACCAGGCAGTCGGGGTGGAGCTGGTCAAAGCGGGCGCGCTCCTCCTCGCTGGTCTGGGAGCGGGCATCCACCAGAACCTGGAGGTTCAGATCATCCAGAGGGGACAGATCGGTAACCTTGGTATAGGCGATGTTCAGCCGCTGCAGATTCCAGCAGTTGGACAGGGGAGAAATATCCGTCACATAGCCGCAGTAGGCAATCTCCAAAAATTCCAGATTGGGGCAGGCGGCAAAGGGAGTCAGGTCGGAAATCATGGAACCGGAGAGGATCACCGCCCGGAGGTTGGGCATCCCCGCCACAAAATCGCATTGCTTCAGCAGCTCGTTATGGCCGAAGTCCAGAAATTCCGCGTCCTCGCAGTAGATCAGATTGGTGCTGTTGTAATCATACAGGCCGTAAACATGGCGGATGACCTTCCGGTCTGTCAGGCAGCCGCCCTCACCAAACCAGATCCGCCAGACCACCTTGGTGGTATCCCGGAACTCATCCCGCAGAGCCGCCATTTCCTCATTGGAAAAACCGCAATTATCCATCACCAGGCGTTTGCAACCCCGCATCACCGTCAGCGCCATGCGCAAGGTATCCAGTGCGCCTTCCTGTTTGCCGAAGCTTTTACCCACATAGCTGACTTCCTCGTCGGTGGTGGAAACCTGCTTGCCGAACAGGTCAAAGGAGAAATGCAGCAGCGTTTCCGGCACGCAGGCTTGCAGCTGTGCCGCCTGTTCCAGGGTAAAGGAGGTGGCACCCTCCCCGGTCATCAGTTCGATTCGTTCCAGGTTCGGCAGGAAGGACAGCATTTCGGCGGAAGCAAGCACCGACTCCGCTTCCAGGCCGGACAAATCCAGCTCCCGGGTATTCCCGTCACAGACAGTGCCGCAGAAATCGATGCTGCAATCAAATTGCACATTGGGATACTCCTCCTGGAGCGTGCGGATCTGCTCCATGGTGAGGGTGGTCTGCCGGAAATAAACGCTTTGCAGCTGATTGAGATACCGCAGGTTTTCCCGCAGGATGGAATAATCAAAATCCGCCGGGTTCAGTTCCAGTGCCTGGGCCTCCGGTTCCGCCGCCGTTTCTCCCAGACGCACCAGGTAGCGCACCTTGACCTGAGGATTCCGGGCCGCATAGGCGCGAATGGCATCGTAGCATTCGCTGCCGGTGAAGTCCGCCTCCACCAGGTAGGGATAGTTCTGCTCCAATTCCAGCAGGGACTGTTCGGTGACCACTGCGGTAATCTGCTCCACCCGGGGCTCTGTGGTGGTTTCCACAAAGGGGAGCGATTCCTTGCCGCAGCCGCAAAGAAGAACCGCCAGCAGCAGCGCCATGGCGGTTTTAACAACCAATTTCATGGGTTTTGTGCCTCCGTTATAACCTTTTTGTGGTAGTATATCACATCAGGAAAGAAAATACAACTTCCTTCTCCTTTTCAAACGATAATTTGAAGCGCAGCTCGCTACCCCAATGCGCACCGGGCTGGTGTGTCATCCGGGACTCCTGGGCAGCGCCCGGTAACGTTTTTGCGTGCCAGGCTACAACAATCGCCCAGCCAGTGTAGGGGAGGCTCGTAGCCTCCCG
>JALFGI010000143.1 GCA_022777455.1 Clostridiales bacterium
AATCCACAAAAATAAACCGGGTTGGGCGAATTCGTACGATGTCAGACATGATACCATTCAACGGAACACTCAATTTCGTTACGTTGCGGGCGGCTACGAGCCGCCCCTACAGTGGGTGCGGTTCAAACCATCAAATACCAATTTGCAGAAAAGGAGGCGATTCCATGGCAAATGAGAAGCAGAGCGTGTTCGTCCACATCGGCAGCGAATACTATACCTTCACCGCCGCGGAGAAAAAGCTTGCGGACTATATTTTATCGGCTCAGGACTGCATTTCCCGCATGTCCATTTCCCAGCTGGCCAGCGCCTGTTCCGTGGCGGATGCCACCGTTTCCCGGTTCTGCCGCCGGTTGGGCTACAAGGGCTACCCGGATTTTAAGCTTGCCATTGCCAACGCCTCCATCCACCGGCTGGAGGACAATCCCCTCTCCGGTGAAATCACCCGGGAGGATACCCTGGAGACCATCAGCCAAAAGCTGCTGAATGCCAGCGCCATGGCCATGGTCCAGACCCGGGAGGTTTTGAACCTGGATGCCGTGGCCGAAGCAGCGGCCGTTCTGCGGGAGAGCACCTCGGTGCTGTGCATGGGCCAGGGCGGCTCCATGCTCATTGCCTCCGAGGCGGCCCACCTGTTCTCCACCATTTCCGGCAAATTCCGCCCGGTCAGCGATTCTCACATGCAGGCCATGGCCGCGGTGATGATGGAGCCGACGGACTCCATCCTGTTCTATTCCTATTCCGGCTCCACCCTGGCCATGCTGGACACCCTGAAAACCGCCAAGGAGCGGGGCGGCAAGGTGATTCTGGTCACCCGGTTCCCCAACTCCCCCGGCGCTGCCCTGGCAGACATTGTGCTGCAGTGCGGGGCCAATGAGAATCCCCTGCAGAGCGGCTCCGTTCCCGCCCGGATCGCCCAGATGTATTTGACGGACATTCTGTTCTCCGAATACACCCGGAAAAATCTGGACGAGGCCAAGGAAAGCCGCAACCGCATCGCCCAGGCCCTGGCCGCCAAGCATGTGTGAAAGGCCATTTTCATAGTTTTTTTGCACGAAACTGCCGGATTTTCAAAGTGTCCGAAACATTGCGAAATATCTTGTCTGTTTTTCACAATTCATTCGGTATGAAAATGATTTTCAATCCGCAGATTTTGTGCGAAATGTTAGAATTTTCCCATAAAGGCTGCTTTGAAAATTATTTTCACTCAAAGCCCATTGACTTTCTTGTTGATGTTAGCTAAGATATTGACAAGTGAGGACGACGTATTCAACGTTTTCACCAAACTACATATTCTTTAGGAGGATACTATGAAAAAGTTATTTGCTATCCTGCTGACCGTCGCCATGGTGATGAGCCTGTGTGCTTTCGCCGTCAGCGCTGACGACGTCACCGAAATCTCCCTGTGGACCTACCCCATCGGCAAGTGGGTCGACGAAGCCACCGTTTCCGCTCTGCTGGAAGACTTCCACGCAGCTCATCCCGAAATCAAGGTCAACGTTGAGTATCTGGACTACACCAACGGCGACGACAAGGTCAACACCGCCATCGAAGGCGGCCAGGCTCCCGACATCGTTATGGAAGGACCTGAGCGTCTGATCGCCAACTGGGGCGCCAAGGGCCTGATGGTCGACCTGGCCGATATCGTTCCCGAAGGCACCTACGCCAGCGTGCTGGGCTCCTGCACCAGCGCCAACGGCGAAGTTTACGAGATGCCCGTTTGCATGATCGCCCACTGCATGGCCATCAACCGGGACGTGTTTGAGGAAGCTGGCGCTCTGCAGTACCTGAACGAAGAAACCCACACCTGGAACTCCGTGGAAGACTTCTTCAAGGCTGTTCAGGCTGTTTACGATGCCGGTTATGAGTACGTCGGCTGCATCTACTGCGGCGGCCAGGGCGGCGACCAGGGCACCCGCGCTCTGATCACCAACATCGGCGGCGGCACCTACGCCAACGCTGAGCACACCGAGTACACTTACGCCTCCACCGAGAACGCCACCGCGCTGTCCCGTCTGTACGCTCAGGACGGCATCGGCTTTGATCCCTCCATCGTCGCCGGCGACGAGATTCAGAACTTTGTCAACGGCACCTTCCAGATGGCTTTCTGCTGGAACATCAGCCAGGAAGTCAACAATGCCGACGCTCTGACCTTCGACGTGCTGCCCATGGCCTTCCCCTCCGACACCACTCCCTCCCTGCAGGGTGGTATCTGGGGCTTCGGCGTGTTCAACAACGGCGATGAGGCCAGAATTGAGGCTGCCAAGACCTTCATCCAGTTCATGACCCAGGACGATGCCCAGTACGCCAAGGCTGTGGAGGCTACCTCCTTCGCTCCTGTCCGCGATCTGGAAGGCTTCGCTCCCAACGAACTGTTCCCCGAGTACGCCCTGATGAGCCCCATGATGGGTGACTACTATCAGATCACTCTGGGCTGGGCCACTGCCCGTACCGAGTGGTGGAACATGCTGCAGCGCGTGATGGACACCGACGGTTCCGTGGATGCCATCCTGGCTGAGATGACTGCCGCTCAGGACGCTGCCAACGCAGCTGCCGCCGGCTAATACAGCTCTCTAAATCCATTTGAATCACGCCCCCTTCCCTGCGTAAGGGGAGGGGGCGTATTCCATCCCAAAACGTTCGGCAGCAGGCGGTGCGGCTGAAAATGCCCGGCCGCAGCGCCTGTTGCCCGAACAAAAGCAAATGATTGAGAGGAGGATTTTTCCCTTGGCTGACAAAAACATTTCCGTAAGCAGGAGGACTAACCGTCTTGTGATGCACGAGAACATCGCCGGATACCTGTTTATGGCCCCCTTCCTGCTGTTCTTCTTCGGCTTTGTGGTGTATCCCATGTTCATGTGCATCTTCACCAGCTTCTTCGATGCCACCATGGGCCGGGAGGATATCTTCATTGGTCTTAGCAACTACAAAGAGCTTTTCTCCGATCCGGTATTCTGGATCGCCCTGAAAAATACCCTGATCATCGTTATCGTCTCCGTCCCTGTCACCTGCGCATTCTCCCTTTGGATTGCGACCCTGATCAGCAAAATGCCTGTGGCCGCCACCTCCGCCTTCCGCTGCATCTTCTACCTGCCCGTGGTCACCGGCTCCGTAGCCGTCACCATGGTGTGGAAGTGGATGTTCAACAACTACTATGGTATCCTGAACTATCTGGGCAAGGGCCTGGGCCTGATTGACAAAAACATCAACTGGCTGGGCGACCCCAAATACGCCCTGGGCTGCATCATTCTGATTCTGCTCACCACCTCCGTGGGTCAGCCCATCGTGCTGTATGTCTCCGCCCTGGACAATGTGGACAAATCCCTGGTGGAAGCCGCCCAGGTGGACGGCGCTACTGAAACCCAAGCCTTCTGGCGCATCAAGTGGCCCCAGATGATGCCCACCACCCTGTACATCCTGGTCATTACCACCATCAACTCCTTCCAGTGCTTCGCGCTGATTCAGCTGCTGACCTCCGGCGGACCCAAGAACGCCACCATGACCATCATGTACTACATCTACTACAACGCCTTTAAGCTGTACCGCTACGGCTACGGCAACGCCATGGGCGTGATCCTGGCAATCATTATCGCAATTCTTTCCGCTGCCCAGTTCCGCCTGGGCAAGGAAAAGTAAGGGGGTAGAAGTATGGCTGCAACAAATCCCATTGAATCCAGCAAGCGCAGGGCAAAATATGCAAATATCGCCAGCTGGGTGATTGTGTGCATCATTGCGTTCCTGTTCGTCTTCCCCCTGTACTGGATCATTACCGGTTCTTTTAAGACGAAGAAAGAGATCATCTCCTCCACTCCCGTGTGGATTCCCTCCCAGTGGGTGCTCACCAACTATGAGAACCTGATGAGCAAGCGCTCCGCTCCCCTGTTTGAGCTGTTCGGCATTGCCGGTCCCACGGTTCCCGCCGCCATCCGCTGGCTGGTAAACACGGTGTTCATGTCCGTGGCCTCCATGCTGCTCACCTGCCTCACCGCCGCCATGGCTGGCTACGCCCTGGCAAAGAAGCGTTTCTATGGCAGAGGGTTGATTTTTACCCTGATCGTCTGCGCCATGGCTCTGCCCAAGCAGGTCATCCTGATCCCGCTGCTGCGGGAAATGTC
The DNA here is from genome assembly GCA_022777455.1 of Clostridiales bacterium. The sequence goes on from JALFGI010000143.1 coordinate 4,113, forward strand.
CGCCCTGAACCTGTACGACACCATCTGGGCGGTGATCTTCCCCATCGTGGGCTGGCCCTTCGGCGTGTTCCTTCTGAAGCAGTTTGCCGAGGGCATCCCCACGGAAATGACGGAAGCCTGCCGCATCGACGGCGCCAGTGAGTGGAGAACCTTCACCGACGTCATGTTCCCCATGATCAAGCCCGGCGTGGGTGCCTGTGCCATCTTCACCTTCATCAACAGCTGGAATGACTACTTCATGCAGCTGATTATGCTGACCTCCAGCAAGAACCTGACCATCTCTCTGGGCATCGCCACCATGCAGGGCGAAAACTCCACCGACTTCGGTCTGCTGATGGCCGGCTGTGCCCTGGCCTCCGTGCCCATCATCATCGTGTTCCTGATTTTCCAGAAATACTTGACCAAGGGCATCACCATGGGCGCTGTGAAGGGTTAATCTCTCCAACTTTTCGCCGCCTGCTTCCAGGCGGCGAAAAATAAGAATATCACACTTTACTTTCACGAAAGAAGTGATAAAATGATTGTCGCAAATCTCAGGAAT
>JALFGI010000109.1 GCA_022777455.1 Clostridiales bacterium
TCGTCCAGGATGCCCAGATTGTACAGGTTGGAATACACCAGCCGGCCGATCAGGTACTCTGCGGAGATGTAGTAGGCCTTCCGCTCGTGGAGCCGGGCGCGCTTGCTGTTGCTCCAGTTGTCGGCAATGGACATCATCACAGCCTGGCCCAGAGCCTCATGCAGCTCCTGGGGGGTGGCTTCCTGCAAAGACACGTCATAGGTGTATTTCAGCTGGGACTCCGTCCATTTGAGAATGTTCATGCAGTTATAGCTCATTTTTCTTCTCCAATCTTCTTAAAAGTGATATTCACTGAGCGTTATGGTTTCACCCGGCAAGGGGGGATTGTCGGAACCACGTTCCGATAATTGCAAGCCACCGTAGGGGCGGCTATTAGCCGCCCACCCGGTTGGTTCATTGCGTGTTCAATTGAATGGCAGAGAATATCGATACTGCCCAGCCATTGTAGGGGAGGCTCTTAGCCTCCCTCCACGCGATGGAACTGCGTGTTCGGTTGAATGGTACCACGTCCGACACAGTACGAATTCGCCCAAGCTGATTCGTGATTGTGGGTTTGTACCGCGTGGGAGGCTAAGAGCCTCCCCCACAGTTTCGTCGGGGTGCTGCGGGAATTCGCCCAACCCGGTTCATCATTTTTGGCTTGTACCCCGCGGGCGGCTGGCAGCCGCCCCTACGACGGACGTGTGTGTATCGTTACTCCGCCGCTTCCGCAGCAGGCTCCTTGGACTCCACGGGAGCCTGGCTGCCCAGACGGGCATAGAGGGTGGTAAGATGGCGGATCTTTTCTGCCAGCGCGTCTACAATCATACCATCTTTTGCCCGCCATGTCCAGTTAGAATTTGTGGTTCCGGGGAAATTCATTCTGGCTTCCGCGCCCAGGTCCAGATAATCCTGCAGCGGGATGACACAGGTGTCGGAAACGCTGCTCATGGCGGTGCGGATCACACCCCAGACCATTCCCTCTTCCTTGCTCAGGCGCATATATTCCGTGGCGTACTGCTGCATCTCGGGGGTGCCGGTTTCCAGCCACTGGCGGGTGGTCATATTGTCGTGGGTGCCGGTGTAGCACACGGAGTTAGCGGTATAGGTGTGGGGCAGGTAGTCGGAGGGCTCTCTGGAATCAAAGGCAAACTGCAGCACCTTCATACCGGGGTAGCCGGAGGCATCCCGCAGGTCCAGCACATCCTGGGTCAGGTAGCCCAGATCCTCGGCAATCAGCTTCAGCTCCGGCAGGGCCTCCTTCACCGCGTTGATAAAGTCCATGCCCGGGCCGGTGATCCACTGGCCGCCCTTTGCGGTCTTGTCGCCAAAAGGAACGGACCAGTAGCCCGCGAAGGCACGGAAGTGATCCATCCGCACCACGTCGTACAGCTTTCCGGCAGCTGCCAGACGGCGGATCCACCAGCTGTAGCCGTCAGCCGCCACCGCATCCCAGCGGTACAGGGGGTTGCCCCAGAGCTGGCCGTCGGCAGAGAAGGCATCCGGGGGGCACCCGGCTACCGCCTTGGGATCCAGCTTCTCGTCCATCTGGAACAGCTCAGGGCTGCTCCAAACTTCCACGGAATCCCGGGGCACATAAATGGGCACGTCACCAATGATGGTGATGCCGCTCTTTTGGGCATAGTCATGCAGAGCAGTCCACTGCTTGAAGAACAGGTACTGCACGAAGCTGAAGAAACTGATCTGTTCCTTCAGTTCGCCTCTGGCTGCCCAGATGGCATCGGGGTCCCGGAACTTAAGCTTTTCCTCCCACTCGTACCAGGGCTTGCCGCCGAACTTGTCCTTCAGGGCCATGAACAGGGCAAAGTCTGGCAGCCAGCTGCTGTTTTCGGCACAGAAGGCTTCGTAATCCGCCCCGGGAGTAAAGCGGCCGTAGGCAGCGCGCAGCACCTTCAGACGGTTGTTGTACAGCAGGCCGAAGTCCACCTTGTCTTCGGAGATGTTCCACCGGATCCCCTCCAGATCCTGCTCCGTAAGCAGGCCTTCCTGCACCAGGGTGGGCAGGTCGATGAGATAGTGGTTGCCCGCGAAGGTGGAGCAGGACTGATAGGGAGAGTCACCGAAGCCGGTGGGGGTCAGAGGCAGAATCTGCCAGATGCTCTGGCCGGCTTTTTTCAGGAAATCCACGAATTCGTATGCCTGTTTCCCCATGGTGCCAACACCATACTCACCGGGCAGGCTGGTAATGTGCATCAGAATACCGCTGGTTCTCATGATATATTACCTCAACTTTTTATCAGAATGAAAATGACAGAATCAAAGGCGGCGACCGCATCAGCGAAACAAAGTTTCGTAGTGTTTCGTTCCTATTACAATTTAATGTATTATGAAAGATTTGTCAAGCAAAAGCATGGAGAAGTGTAAAGTTTCTCATCATTTATCAGAAAGCTTTGGCCCAAAAGGGCGAATTATGGCGAATTGACGGTTGGAGCGGGCAGATTTTTTCACCCCGGCAGGCAAAAAAGGAATTCCGTTTTTCCTTGCTGCGTGATATGATGGAGCTGCGAGTTTCGTTTCGGTTTAGAAATCCATGGCAAAATAGGAAGATATATGATTACCCTGAAAACCGCGAAGAGGAGGCACATGCATGCAGCCGATAGAAGAACCGGTTCTGTGCAGTATCATCCGCAAAGCCGTGGATCTATGCTACCCCAAAATGGAGCTGGTGGGGCTCCAAAACCTGCCGGAGGAAGCCTGCGTCATTGTGGGCAACCATTCCCAGGCCCATGGCCCCATCGTCACCGAGGAGCGTCTGCCCTTTGACCACTATACCTGGTGCGCGTGGCAGATGATGGATAAAAGGGAGGTTGCCGACTATGCCTTTGAGGATTTCTGGCAGGACAAACCCAAGTACACCCAGTGGTTTTACTGGCTGGTCAGCCGCATCATCAGGACCCCTGCGGTGTACATCATGACCCACGCCCGAACCATCCCTGTGTATCACGACACCCGGTGCCTGACCACCTTCCGCCGCTCGCTGGAAAAGCTTCAGGAGGGCTTTCATCTGGTGATTTTCCCCGAGTGTCGGGAAGAACATAACAACATTCTCTATGAATTTCAGGACAAATTTATAGACCTGGCCTGGATGTACCACAAGCGTACCGGCAAAATACTGAACTTCGTGCCCATGTACCTGGCCCCCAAGCTGAAGAAGATCTTCTTTGGCCAGCCCATCGTGTTTGATCCGGAGGCACCCAGGCAGACGGAGCGGGCACGGATCAAACAGGCGCTGATGGATTCCATCACCTCCATCGCCTGTGCCCAGCCCCTGCACACCGTCATCCCCTACCGAAATATTTCTTCCAAGCACTATCCCAAAAATCTGCCCTGCGAGGTGTATCAAGTTGAGAAGACCGATGGTTGACTATCGGCAGTTTCGCCTGTCCCGGATCCGGGAGCCCCAATTTGCCCATGTAAAGCTCTGGCTGACCTGGGCGGTGTATTTCGCCCTGTATTTTCTGACGGAGAATCTGATCCCGGCGGAAAACTGCCATGTGATCCACTGCCCTCTGGATGATGTGATTCCCTTTAACGAATATTTCCTGATTTTCTACACCGGCTGGTATGTGCTGGTATTCGGAAGCCTGCTGTACTACTTCCTTTACGACGTATCCCGGTTCCGGCAGCTGGACCTGTATATCTTCATCACCCAGATGGTGGCCATGGCCTGCTACATCCTCTACCCCAGCCGGCAGAACCTGCGGCCGGAGGTGTTCCCCCGGGAGAATTTCTTCACCTGGGTGATGGGCCTGATCTATTCTTTCGATACCAACACCGGCGTGTGTCCGTCGCTGCACGTGGCCTACTCCCTGGCCATCGTCAGCGTGATGGTGAAGGACGAGCATCTGAGCCGGGGCTTTAAGGTGTTCGTCACCCTCTTTTCCATCATGGTATGTCTGTCCACCGCCTTTGTCAAGCAGCACTCCGTGGTGGACATCTTCGCCGCCCTCCCCGTGGTTCTGCTGGGAGAGATCATGATCTACGGAAAATCCTACTGGACCCCAAAAATCCGCCGGGTGCACGCAGGATGACAGGTGTTTACCAGCTTAGTAAATTGTAATCTGGCGTACCGGAACCGACGCACCCCTTGGCTCTCCCTTTGGGAGAGCTGGCTGCCCCCAGAGGGGGCAGACTGAGAGGGCAGCATGGCTTGATTTCGGCTGCCATGATCTTACTGCGGCACCCTCTCAGTCAGCCCGTTCGGCTGACTGCTCTCCCAAAGGGAGAGCCATGGGGGTGCTGCCGTATCTGCCCGCCAAATTGCAATTTGTCTGATTACCAATTCACACCCATATGCACAAAATGATAAATGTGAAAGGACTGTGCCAAGGCACAGTCCTTTTTTGATGAGATGGGTCTTGAATTTAGTTTCTTTGCGCCACCGCCGCCTCGGCGATGTTGATGGAGTGGCCGCCGATTCGGTTCAGGCTGTTCAGGACCTCGCCGAACATAATGCCCGCTTCGGCAGAGCACTCCCCGGCCCGCAGGCGGTCCATGTGGTTCTGCTGGGCCTGCTTGGTCTTTTTCCGGTTCTCCCGCTCCAGCTTGGCCAGATGCTTCAGCTCATCAATGCCGATATCCTGGCTGTAGAACCGGGCCGTGGCGTTGGAATAGAGCTCCTTCACATTGCCGTAAAGCTCCATCGCCTCGCTTCTGGCCACCTCGGAATAGGCCAGGTTCTTTTCGGTACTGCGCTCGTTGACGTGGAGCAGGTGCTCGGCATAGTCGCCGATGCGCTCCAGATCGTTCAGGGCCTGATAGACCCGGTTGACATAGGTGGCCTCCTGGGTGGACAGCTCGTGGACGTTGAATTTCACCAGGTAATCGCTGATGGCGTCGGTGAGGTAGTCGATGACGGCCTCGTTCTCTGTAATGGTCTTGGCGTTGCGCACCTCGTTGTTCAGCACACCGTCCATGGCCAGATTGATATTGTCGGCCACCAGCTTGCTCATCCGATCCACTTCATTGCGGATCTGCAGCAGGGAAACACTGGGGTTGCCCACCAGGTTCACATCGATATATTCCAGACGGGCGGCATCCTCGTGCTTCTGCTTGGGCACCAGCTTGTAGGTCAGCTTGACCACCAGATTGGTGCAGGGCAGCAGAATGGCGGCGGAAACCACCTTGAAGAGGATGTGGATCACGGACACCTGGAACATGGGGTCCGGAATCAGCCGCTCAATGAGCTGGGTATAGGGCAGCAGCATGGTCACCAGGGTCATGAGCACCGCGCCCACCACGTTGTAAATCAGATAGATCATGGAAGCCCGCTTGGCATTGTTCCGGGCGCTCATGGAGGCCAGGATGGTAGGCATGGCGGAGCCCACGTTGATGCCGCAGATCAGGTAGGAGGCAAAGTGCAGCGGCATCAGTCCCTGCAGGGCCAGCGCCTGGACAATACCAACGGCGGCGGAAGAGGACTGGATCACCGCGCAGATCAGCGCACCCACCAGAAGACCCAGGATGGGGTTCTTGGCGTTCATAATGAAGTTCTGGAACCAGGCCACCTGACCCAGGGGCTTCATGGCACCGCTCATGGTGTGCAGGCCCTGGAACAGCAGGCCGAAGCCCAGAATGACCTGGCCGATGTGCTTGACCCTGGCCTTTTTGGAATACAGCATCATAAACGCGCCCACGCAGATGCAGAAAGGCGCAATGCCGGATACATCCAGAGCGATCAGAACGCTGGTGATGGTGGTACCGATGTTGGCGCCGAAGATGACGCCGGTAGCCTGGGCCAGATCCATGATGCCGGCATTGATAAAGCCCATGACCATCACGGTGGTGGCGGAGGAGGACTGAATCACCACGGTTACAAATGCGCCCAGCAGGAAACCCAGGAAGCGGTTTCTGGTGAGTTTTTCCAGCAGGTCCTTCATTTTTGAGCCGGCTGCCAGCTCCAGGCCGTCGCCCATGTACTTCATGCCGAACAGGAACGCGCCCAGGCCTCCCAGCAGCTCAATGATATTGGTTACAGTCATTTATCTCCCTCCAAGGTGATGTATCTGTCAAATGTCCCATATCTTCCCATGATACATAAGTATACCAAGTCTCGCCGCGCATTGCAATTGTTTTTTTACATTTTCTTTACAATCCGCCAGCCCCTTGCATTTTCCCCAAAAAGACTCTATAATCTTATATATTTCTGAACTTTCATTCCACCAGAGAATAAATTGTAATTTGAAGCGCAGGGCGCTTCACCCCAATACGTGCTCGGCTGGTCTGTTGTCGTTACACTCCTGGGTACCGCTCGGTTCGTTTTTGCACG
>JALFGI010000156.1 GCA_022777455.1 Clostridiales bacterium
CCTACACCGTCAGCGAGGATGGCGCATCCATGACCGTCACCGCTCCCGGTGAGGAGGAATTGGGTGCTTTCGGCCAGATCTGGGCCGGTGCCGGCGCAGAAAACTGGACCATCGATGGCAATACTGCTGCCCCTGTCGCAGTCGAGTAACACACTGAAAAATCGCACAGGGCTGGTACCAGCCCTGTGCTTCCTTTTTTAGGAGGCAATATGAAGAAACAATTATTGGCGGTACTGTTTTTCACTGTAATTATTATTTTTTGCGCTTGCAGCAAAAAAGCAGAATTGACAGAAATCACCCTGGATTCTGAAAATGCAAAATACTGGTATCTGTCGGGTCAGGAGGTCGACCCGAAGGGATTGATTATTACGGCTCGGTATTCTGACGGAAGTACCGAACAAATAGCCCCGGAGAAGTGCAGCTTTGAAAAGCCACGTTTTGCCCCTTACGGTGAAAAACAGGTGAAAGTATCTTACCAAGGGTTCACAGCTGACTATCCAATTTATACCTGTCCAGGTGTCACAGAAACCGATGATTACATTACTTATCACATTCGGACAAATGAAAACACCAGCAGGGTGACTTTGACACCGGTTCTGGCAGGAGAAGGCAAACCTTTTGTTCTGATTCTTCCTGGCGGTGCATATGCGGCCTGCTCTCCTTACGGTAATGAGGGATACGCTTATGCAGCCCGGATCAGGGAACTGGGATACAATGCCTTTATTCTGGAATACTCCGTGAATATGACGCATCCCACTCCTTTGGAGGACGTGAATACGGCATTGGAAATCATTTCACAGAATGCAGAGTTATTGGGCACGACAATGGAAGGTTATGCTGTCTGTGGTTCATCTGCCGGAGGCCATCTGGCAGCTTGCTGGGGCACAAAGGGTGTTGGATATGCTCAATACGAAAAGGAGAAACCCAGCACGATTATTCTCGCTTATGCAGCAACCCATATTTTTGATAACAGCCGCCCAGTGCTTTTTGGCGACAATGCAGATGAAACATTGCGCAGAAGCCTTAGTGCAGATGAAAACATAGATGCGGATTACCCTGCGGTATATGAATGGACCTTTGAGAATGATGCCTATGATGTTCCGACACACATGGCTCTTATGGATACTGCGTTGGAAGCAGCGTCTGTTCCGCACATAACACATCTTTATCCCGGTGGTGCTCATGGATTGGGTTTGGCACTGGGGACAGAGGCGGAAGGGTGGCTGGATGAAGCCGTTTCCTTCTGGCAAGCGCAGTCCACATGAGAAGACTGTGCGGCTGATCATAAAGGTTATGCGGTATGAATTGAAGCACGATGTATTCTGTTGTACAGTATGTCTATATTAAAGAAAGAGGAGGCACCCCATATGGGCAAAACAAAACAAAAAAAGGGAACCCTATGGACAGTTCTGACCATCGTTCTGGCTGTCCTGACGGTGATTTCCGCAGTCGCAATTCCTGTGACAAGCTATTTCTCCACGGCCATCAACGTAACGTTAGGCGCGGCGACACAGAAGGTCATCGCCGACCCGAATGCGCAGATTTTCTTCTGGAGTAATTATGAAAACGAAGAGGATCTGGTTGCTTTTGAGAAGCAGCTTTGCCGCGATATCGAATCAGAGGGCGCGGCACTTCTGGTAAACCGGGACAACACGCTGCCTCTGGCTGCCGGAACAAAGTTCACCCCCTTCTCTCAGTCCTCCTTCCATCTGCTCTATGGCGGTACCGGTTCCGGCCAGGTTTCCGCTGATGACGCTGTTTCTTTGAAGGCTGCGCTGGAAGAGTCCTTTGGTGCGGATACCGTGAATCTGGATCAGTGGAAGTTCTACGCCACCTGCGGCTATGCCCGTGTGAATGCGGACACCACCGGCGGCAATCAGGCTCAGTACCGCATCAATGAAGTGCCCTGGGCAAAGTACCCCGATGCCCTGAAGAAGACCTGGTCTAACTATGGTGATGTGGCGCTGGTTGTTCTTGCCCGTTCCGGCGGTGAAGGCGCTGACCTGCCCAGTGGTTTGCCCGAACTGGAACCCTACATGACGGACGGCGACTATCTGAGGCTGAATCAGGACGAGATTGATATGCTGTCCAATCTGGAGCAGCTGAAAAAGGACGGCGTATTTAAGAAGATCGTGGTTCTGCTGAACTCCTCCAATTCCTGGCAGCTGGATTTTGTGGATGACTATGGCATCGATGCAGTGCTTTGGATCGGTGATGTGGGTATGACCGGAATCAACGCTGTTGCAGATATTCTGGCCGGCAAAGTCAATCCTTCTGGACGCATTGTAGATACCTTCCTGAAGGACAACCACTCCGCACCCGCCATGCAGAACTTCGGAGCCTATCCCTATACCAATGGAGCGGACTACAATGTGGCTTCCGCCCAGAATAACACCGACCCCGGCATCAAGCAATGCAACCGGGACTATGTTGTTTATCAAGAGGGCATCTATGTTGGCTACCGCTATTATGAAACCCGGTACGAAGACTATGTTTTGAATCAGGGCAACGCCGGTGATTACCACTATGACCGGGATGTGGCGTTCCCCTTCGGTTATGGCTTGAGCTATACCGACTTTGCTTACTCCAACTTCGCCATCCAGGATCAGGGTGCCACCATTCAGGTGGATGTGGATGTGACCAATGTGGGCAATGTGGATGGCAAACACACCGTTCAGATTTATTTCCAGTCCCCCTATACCCAGTATGACATGGACAATCAGGTGGAAAAGGCCTCCGTGGAGCTCTGCGGCTTTGACAAGCAGATGATTCCTGCCGGGAAGACGGAGCACTTTTCCATCACCGTGGAAAAGGAAGACCTGACCTCCTACGACCACATGAACGCAAAGACTTATATCATGGATGCCGGTGACTACTATTTCACGGTTGGTAAGGACGCCCATGATGCCGTCAATAACATTCTGATGGCCAAGGGCGCCGATGAATCCCGGATGATTGGCTCCGGCGATGCGGCTCTCACCGCCAAGTGGACCCTGGACAGCCTGGACACCACCACCTATTCCGTTTCTTCCAGAACCGGAAAGCCGATTACCAACCTGTTCGAGAATGCGGATCTGAACAAGTATGCCGGTGCGGAAGGGCAGACGGTCACCTATCTTACCCGCAGCAATTGGGTGGATACCTTCCCCAAACCCGTTTCCCTGCGGATCACCGAAGCCATGTGGGCGGATGGCCTGACAGATTCCGAGGAGGGCAGAAAGGCCATTGTTGCCCGGATGAAGGAAGAATACTACCCTGACGCCGTGATGCCCACCGTTGGCGCGGCGGGTAATCTGACTGCCGCCATGTTCGCCCAAAAGGATGCCGATGACCCCGATTGGGTAAAGCTGATTTCCCAGGCTCCCTATGGTGAGATGACCAATGTGATCTACAACGGCTTCCATCTGACCCAGCCGGTTCCCTCCATCGGCCTTCCCGGCACCAATGACGAGAACGGCCCCCAGGGCTTTACCAAGAGCCTGGTGGGCGGTGCCAGCGCCATGGCCTACACCTCCGAGGATGTGATGGCCGCAACCTTTAATCTGGAGCTGATTGAGAGCATGGGCCTTTGCATCGGCGAGGATTTCCTCCACGCAACCGATGGCTCCGGTACGGTGTTCTCCGGTATCTACGGCCCCGGCGCAAATATTCACCGCACGCCTTACTCCGGACGGAACTTTGAGTATTACTCCGAGGATGGCTGGCTGTCCGGTCAGGTTGCCGCCGTGGAGGTCGCAGCCATTCAGAACCGGGGCGTCTATGTGTTTACCAAGCATTTCGCCCTGAACGACCAGGAGGAGGGCCGTTACGGCATTTCCACCTGGGCAAATGAACAGGCCATCCGTGAGCTGTACCTGGAGGGCTTCGAGGGCAGCGTCAAGCAGGGAGGCGGCATGGGTGTCATGAGCTCCTTTAACCGCCTGGGCGTGGTGTGGAGCGGTGCACACCATGGCCTGATGACCGGAATCCTTCGGGATGAATGGGGCATGCCGGGTGCGGCCATTACGGACTGCTCCGTCATGGCAAACTACATGGACTACCGGATGGGTGTCCTGGCAGGTCAGGATCTGTGGGATGGCTACAGCAGCGGCATGGCAACCCTGGACGGTTTGGAAAACGACCCGGCCATCGTGACAGCTGTTCAGCAGGCTGTGAAGCACATTGCGTATTCCATCTCCCACAGCCATGCAATGAATGTCGGTAACGCGACCATTGTGATGATTACTCCTTGGTGGCAGATGGCTCTGTACTGCCTGACCGGCGGACTTGCAGTTTTGACTGCTTTCGCGGCCTTTATGATGATCCGCAGCCGCAAGAGGGCAAAATAAAAACTTCCTTTCTTTCCTCCATGTCAGCTGGCCACGGGTAAAACCGTGGCCAGCTGTGTATATCAACGAAATGAAATTGAGGTTTGCATAATGAACATTCTTAAAAAAATAACCCATACCGCAGCGTTGTTGACCGCATTGGTGCTTCTGACGGTGACTGCATCTCCGGCTTTTGCTGCCGGGAAGACAGAGCAGATACGAACGGGAGATGTGGTCTGCTTTGGAACACCGGATGCTGCCTGCGGCTTTGACGGAAAATGGCTGGTGCTGGACAGCGAGCATACCAACACCGGTGCGCCGGGGATGTTCCTGGTATCACTAAATTTGATCGGCAACGAGCAGGGGAGGCCCCTCCTGTTTCGGGATATTGGAGATGTGAGCGTGTCCTTTTCTGACCGGGGCGAAGCCTTTGCGGAGGAACATCCCGGCTCCACAGATTATCAGGGCAGTGACATCCAGACCTGGTGTGAGGACTTTGCCCAGAACCATCTGACCCAAGCAGAGTATCAGGCTCTTTTGCCTACCTGGAAATCTGACGCCGCAACGGTGATCCCTGGTCTGGGCATTCCGCTTCCGGGAGCTATGAATGGGACTGTGGATTTTGACCCGGTGGAGAATATTCTGAATGGAGACAGGTTGTTTCTGCTTTCTGCCGAGGAAATTACAAACGAACAGTACGGATTTTCAGACGGCAGCTCCAGAATTGCCGCGTTCAAGGGGACGGCGGAGGGATATTGGCTTCGTTCGCCCCATATTCCCACCTTTCCTCTGGACGTTGGCTTTGTGTTTGGCTTCGGCGCTGTGATGGATTTTCCGGTTAACGCTAATTTTATGATGGAGCTGGGGACCTATGCCCGCCCAGCCTGTAATCTGGATATTGGCAGCATCACCAACGCAGAGGTTCTGACGGTCAGCGATGAAACCACGGTCTGGCGGCTTTCTTTTCAGGATGAAGCCAATGAGCGGCAGTATGACACCAGCCTTCCTGAGAAAATGGAAGCCATGGATCTTGGGGGGATGCTGAGAAACGTTCTGATTGGTGCAGTCTGTGTGTTGATTCTTCTGGTGGTTCTGGTGATTGTACTTGTACGCCATTTGTCTCGGAAGCGTCGGGCAAAGCGGGCATTGAAATGAGGAAGCGAGTAAAAGTGCAATTGGTGCGGTCTGTGAAAAAGCTTGTGCGATAAAGCTGGAATGTTTGTGACCGTTTCTTTATTATTACTTTAGTTGTAGAAGCATTAATCAAATATCTGGCCGAGAAATAGAATCATTCATTAGGGAGGAATACGATGCGATACTGTCCTTTTAATAGCAACTGGTATGTTCGCCATGTGGAGGAATCGGGACTGGGAGAACCAGTGACCCTGCCCCACGATGCCATGCTCTCGGAGCCCCGTACTGCCATCGCCGAGGGCGGGCTGAATGTCAGCTGGTTTGAAGGCCGGGACTATGTCTACACAAAAACCTTTACCGTTTCCGAGGCGGAATTGTCACAGTATCATGTCCTGGAATTCGAGGGTGTTTATCGGAAGGCGGAGGTGTTCGTCAATGGAAAGAAAGCTGCCTTCCGCCCTTATGGCTATACCAATTTCTATGTGGAGCTGGATTCCTTCCTGCGCGCTGGTGAAAACACCATTGAGGTGATCGCCCGGAATGCGGATCAGCCCAATTCCCGCTGGTATTCCGGCGCGGGCATCTACCGCCCGGTGAAGCTGTGGACTTCTCCCAAGGCACATATTGAACTGAACGGCGTCAGAATCCGCACCGTCTCCATTGACCCTGCCGTGGTGGAAGTAAGGGTGAGTACCTCTGTCCCCGGGACTGTCAAGGTTCAGATTCTGGACGGTGAGAAAGAGGTTGCCTCCGTCAGCGGTGAGAAGGCTTTCAAAATCCGGATTCCCAATGCCAAGCTGTGGAGTGTGGAAACGCCCAACCTCTATACCGCTCGGGTGACATTTGGTGAGGATGTGACGGAAGAAATCTTCGGTGTGCGTTCCCTGACCTGGGGCAACGACGGCCTGAAAATAAACGGAGAGCGGGTGATTCTCCGAGGTGCCTGCATTCATCACGACAATGGGCTGCTGGGCGCTGTCTGCCATCCTGATGCGGTGGAACGGAAGCTCAGGATCCTGAAGGAAAACGGCTACAACGCCATTCGCTCTGCCCACAACCCCTGCTCCAAAACTGCCCTGGAGGTCTGCGACCGGATCGGCCTGCTGGTGATGGATGAGTACATCGACCACTGGTACATCCACAAGACCCAGCACGATTATGTGGAGTTCTTTGATGCCTTCTGGAAGCAGGATATGGCGGACATGGTGGAGAAGGACTACAACCATCCCTGTGTGATCCTCTATTCCACCGGCAATGAAGTGGCGGAAACCGCCCAGCCCAGAGGTATAGCACTGGCCAAGGAAATGACGGATTTCCTACATACAATGGATGATACCCGCCCTGTGACCTGCGGCATCAACATCTTCTTCAATTTCCTAAACTCCATCGGCTTCGGTCAGTATTCCGATGAAAAAGCCGCCAAGGAAGCAGAAAAGGCGGCGAAAGCCAAAGCAGAGGGGAAAAAGGCCAAGGAACGCTCCACCGGCTCCAAATTCTTCAATGACATGGCGGGCATCCTGGGTGCCGACTTCATGAAAATCGGTGCCACCCTCCACGGCAGCGATGTAACCACCCGGGAAGCCTTTGCCAATATGGATATTGCCGGGTACAACTATGGGGAAAAGCGCTATAAAAAGGATTTGAAGAAATATCCCAACCGGCTGATTCTGGGCAGCGAAACCTTCTGCTTTGATGCCTATAAATTCTGGGAGCTGGCAAAGGAGGATCCCAGACTGATCGGTGATTTTGTCTGGGCGGGCTTCGACTATCTGGGCGAAGTGATGGTGGGCAGCTGGGAGTATGAGGAATACGCCGGGAATTTTGACGCGGGTCTCGGCTGGATGAGCGCCGGCAGCGGGCGCATCGATCTGACAGGCAAGCCCCTGGGCGAAGCCCTCTATACCAAGGTCGCCTTTGAATTGGAAAAAGGCCCCTATATCGCAGTCCGGCCTCTCTGCCATCAAAAGAACAGCCATTCTCCCTCGGCATGGAAGATGACCAATGCACAGCCATCCTGGTCCTGGCGGGGCTGGGAAGGAAAGAAGGCCCATGTGGAGGTCTATGCCCGGGCTGCCCAGGTGGAGCTGTTCCTAAACGGAAAGTCTGTGGGCAAAAAGGCCATGAAGAACGACTGCCTGTTTACATTCCTGCTACCCTATGAAAACGGAACCCTGGAAGCGGTGTCCTTCGATGAAAACGGCAGCGAGGTTGGCCGCTGCAAGCTGGAAACCGCGGGGGAAGAAACCATGCTCCGTGCGGTGCCTGAGCAGGAAACGGTACAAGCAGGACACCTGTGCTATATCCGGCTGCAATACACGGATAAAAATGGAATTGTGAAGCCCTGTGAACGGGGAATTTTGGACGTAAGTGTTACCGGCGGCAAGCTGGTGGGCCTGGGTTCCGCCTGCCCGTATTATGAGCTGGATTATCGGGGCAGCAAAGCCGATACCTATTATGGGGAAGCCCTGGCAATTGTAGAAGCCGATACAGAGGGAACAATGACTCTGAACGTTTCCGATGGAAAACAGATAGCAACCGTGTCTGTTGAAGTTCAGGCCTGATGGTGATAGAATTGAAAAAGGAATGGTCATTGAAATGAATAGAAAAGAAAATCAATTCTGGAACAGTCCGCTGACACAGTCTGCAATCACTTCTTCGGAAGTCAGACTGCCTGAGATGCTCCTTGGTTATTTCATCGGTCCCTTTGGTGCACTGCTCTCCTCCGGAATCTTCACCAGCATTCTGCAAAACTACTTTACAGATGTTCTGAAGCTTGACCTGAGTTTTTTGACAGGCTTGCAGCTTTTCTCAACAATCCTGATTGTTGCGGCAAACCTGGTGGTTGGGCAGCTGATCGAGAGAACAAAAGCACTGGCGGGTAAGGCAAGACCCTGGATTCTGTTGTCGGCACTGGTGCTGTCCATTGCAAGCGTGCTGATGTTCATTGTACCGTTCCAAAGCACTGGTGCAAAAATGGTGTGGATTGCAATCGCGTATAACCTGTATTATGCGGTGGCTTATCCCATCTATAATACCGCAAATTCCACATTGGTTCCTGTATCCACCCGGAACAGCAAGCAGCGCGCCACGCTGGCTTCCTTTACCAATATGGCAGGTCTGGGTGTTATGGGCGCAGGCTCCATGGTTTTTCCCGTACTGGTGTCCTTTGCGCTGAAGGAGAATCAGCACCTGTGGTTTCTGACCATGCTGGCAGTGGCGGTGTTTACAGCGCTGACGATTTTCTTGCAGTACAAGTTCACGAGAGAACGTGTCACCGAGGAGCTCATGAGCGGCAGTGACCACGCAGCAAAAGAAGCTGTCGCACCACTACAGCAGCAGCTGAAAGCAGTCGCCAGTGAAAAATGGTGGTGGATTTCCATTGTTTTCTATCTGGTTATGCAGTGGAGCGGAGCTATGAAGAATGGTTCCATGGCGTTCTTTTGCAAGTGGGTGCTGGATAATACCTTTTTTGGTTCCCCGGATGCCTGGGGTGCATCCCAGTCCCTGCTTGCGGTGATGGGTGCGATTCCCATGGCCATTGCTGCCGCCTTCGTGGTGCCGCTGGCTAACAAGTTCGGGAAACAAAAACTGGTTCTGCTTGGAATGGTCGTTGGTGCTATTGGCGGTGTGATCGCGGGCCTGGGTGGGCAGAATATTGTCCCTGTTGCTGTTGGTGTAGCCATCAAATGTTTGGGTTCTGCTCCTGCGTGCTATCTGATTCTTGCAATGCTGGCGGATGTGATTGATCATATCGAGTTTACCAGCGGGATTCGTACCGATGGGCTTACCATGTCGATTTACAGCTCCATCATGGTGGCGGCAACACCAATCTGTAACTCTATTTTCAGCGCGATTCTCGGTGCCAGCGGGTATAATCAGACAGCGGATGCCGCACTGGGTACTGCCGGTCAAACGTTAGCTACCCAACAGGCGATTTCAATAGGTTATATTTGGATTGAGACAATCGGATTTGTGGTATGTGCGCTGCTGATTCTTGCGTGGAATGTGGAGGGCAAGCTGCAGGAAGAGCAAAGGGTAATTGCAGAACGAAAAAAGAAATAAATGGGCAAATTTCAGTCCCACAGAAAGAGGAAACCAAAATGCACTACGATTATCTGGTGGTGGGGGCAGGGCTGTTCGGTGCGGCCTTTGCTCAGCGGATGCTTGAGACTGAAAAATCCGTCCTGGTGATTGAAAAACGGGACCACATCGGCGGCAATGTGTTCACCGAGGAGGTTGAGGGAATTCAGGTTCACCGCTATGGTGCCCATATCTTTCACACCGACAGCAAGAAAGCCTGGGAGTATGTGAATCGCTTCGCTGAGTTTAACCGCTATACCAATTCTCCCATTGCCAATTATCACGGCCAGCTTTACTCCCTGCCCTTCAATATGTACACCTTTCACAAGATGTGGGACGTAAATACGCCAATAGAGGCAGCGGACATCATCGCGCGTCAGCGCCATGACAGCGGTATCCTGGTTCCGACGAATCTAGAGGAGCAGGCCATCTCCCTGGTGGGAACGGACATCTACGAAAAGCTTATCAAGGGCTACACGGAAAAGCAATGGGGTCGCCCCTGCCGGGAATTGCCATCGTTTATCATCCGCCGCCTGCCGGTACGCTATACCTACGACAACAATTACTTCACCTCCCGCTATCAGGGCATCCCCATGGGCGGCTATTCTCAAATGGTGGAGCGGATGCTGGACGGAATCGAAGTCCGGCTGAATGTGGACTATCTGGAAGATAAAGCCCACTGGGACAGCTTGGCGGACAGGGTGGTCTACACTGGCCCCATCGATGCTTACTTTGGGTATTGCTGCGGCCCTCTGGCTTACCGTTCCGTCCGCTTCGAGACGGAGGTGCTGGACATGCCCAATTTCCAGGGCAATGCCGTGGTGAACTACACTGACCGGGAGACTCCTTTCACCCGGATCATCGAGCACAAGCATTTCGAGTTCGGTACCCAGTCAAAGACGGTGATTTCCAGAGAATACAGCCAAGAGTGGGAGCCGGGGATGGAACCCTACTATCCTGTGAACGACGAAAAAAATACTGCTTTGTACGAACAATACCGTGCCCTGGCAGAGAAAGAACCAAACATCCTTTTTGGCGGAAGGCTGGGCCAATACCGTTATTATGACATGGATGCAGTTCTGCTCTCTGCTCTGGAACTGGCAGAGAAAGAAGGAACGCTATGAAGCTGCTCACTGTAACCGTACCCTGCTACAATTCTCAGGACTACATGGAAAAGTGTATCAAAAGTCTGCTTCCCGGCGGGAACCGGGTACAGATTGTGATAATCGACGATGGCTCCAAGGATGCAACGTCAGAAATCGCTGACCGATATGCCAAAGAATACCCCCACATCGTCACCACCGTCCACCAGGAAAACGGCGGCCACGGAGCGGGCATCAACCAGGGAATTGAGTACGCAGAAGGCAGGTATTTTAAGGTGGTGGACAGCGATGACTGGGTCAGCGGGGACTATATGCGGTTCCTGGACACCCTGGAACAGTGCGAGAAAGGCGGCGGGGTGGATTTGTTCGTCACCAACTACTATTACGAGCACGCCGACGGCAAGGGTAACCGCTCCATCTGCTATGCCAACGCCCTGCCGGAGCATAAGATATTTGACTGGTCGGAAACCAAGCCCTTCAAACTCCACCAGCTGCTCACCATCCACAGCTGCACCTTCCGCACGGAGCTGCTGCGCTGCCACACCAAGGCGCTGCCCCATCATGTTTTCTATGAGGATAACCTGATGGTCTATCAGGCGCTCCCATTTGTCAAGAGAATGTTCTATCTCAACGCCGATTTGTACCGCTACTACATCGGCAGAGAGGGCCAGTCGGTGCAGCGGGATGTGATGACCCGACGGTATCAGCACCAGCTTATTGTCACCCAAAAATGCTTTGAGACGGTCCACCTGGATGAGATCAAGGACAGCCGCCAACAAAAATACCTCAAGCATGAGCTTTTTATGATGTTTGGCATCTCCGTGCTCTATTCCCGGCTGAATAAGTCTGAGGAAGCGGACAAGAATCTGGAGAAAATGTGGGAAGGCTGCTATGCGTTTGATGAAAAATGGGCAGAACACTTCCGAAAACATACGCCACTTTGGTTCATATCTTCCCCTGGAAAGGCGGGACGGAACCTGTCCAGCACCATTTACTTCGTTGCCAACAGAGTGGTACGGTTTAATTAGGGAACCTCTGAATAATTCGGCAAGAGCTGGAGGCGAGGGATTTTGGCTCAGCCGAAAGTACTAAATTGGAGGAATACTTTGTGTATTTCCCAATTTTAGTACTGAACGGATGGGACAAAAGACCCGCCACGTAAGCCGCAGCCGAATTGTTCAGAGGTTCCTTAGAAGCAGATTACTGATATCTATATCCCCCGGCACAGGAAGTGTAAACTACCTATTATTGGAGGTAACGATGAGAAGAGAGATTTTACTGAACAAACAATGGACATTCCAGTATCACGATGGAAAAAAGTTAGAAATTGATCTTCCCCACACTTGGAACAATCTGGATGGTCAGGATGGGGGCGACGATTACTGGCGGGGTACCTGTACTTATCAAAAAGGCGTTCCGATGCTGAGACTAGGTGAGGATGAATGCGTTTACCTCGAATTTGAGGGCATCAACGCCTCTGCCAGGGTGAGCCTCAATGGAACCCTGGTTGCTGTCCATGACGGCGGTTATTCCACTTTCCGGTGCGAGATTACTGGATTGCTGAAGGAGAACAACGAGCTGACCATAGAGGTGGACAACTCGAAAAATGACAGAGTCTATCCCCAGAAGGCGGACTTCACCTTTTACGGCGGCATCTATCGGGATGTGCGGCTGGTGATTGTTCCCAAGTCTCATTTCGATTTGGATTATCTGGGCTCCTGCGGCGTGCGGGTAACGGCAACTCCTGACGGAAGCAACGCATTCGTTCGGATTCAGAGCCGGGTGACCGGTGGGCAGGTGGAAATAACCCTGTTGGATCGAGAAGGCCGAACGGTAGCCATGGGGCAGGGGACGGACACTACCCTGACCATTGTGGATGCTCACCGTTGGCATGGCGTGGAGGACCCTTATCTCTATACCGCCCGCTGCCGCGTGACAGAAAACGGCAGCATTCAAGACAGCCTGGACATCCCCTTCGGTGTCCGCAGCTTCCGGGTGGATTCCAAGCAAGGCTTCATCCTTAACGACAAGCCCTATCCCTTACATGGTGTCTCCCGACATCAGGATCGGAAGGGGCTTGGCAATGCCATTACAAAGGAGATGCACGAAGAGGATATGGCGCTGATTGCCGAACTGGGTGCCAATACCGTGCGTCTTGCCCACTATCAGCACGACCAGTACTTCTATGATCTGTGCGACCAGTACGGTATGGTGGTCTGGGCGGAAATCCCCTACATCAGCGAGCATATGCCAAATGGCAGAGAGAACACCATCAGCCAGATGAAGGAGCTCATTGAGCAGAATTACAACCATCCCTGCATCGTCTGCTGGGGCGTATCCAACGAGATCACCATCTCCACCAAGGATAAAAAGGACATGCTGGAAAACCATCATGTGCTCAACGACCTGTGCCATGAGCTGGACCCCACCCGGTTCACCACCCTGGCTTGCTACGCCATGTGCGGCCCCTTCAACAAGGTAGCCCACATTACTGACGTGGTGAGCTGGAACCTGTATCTGGGCTGGTATATGCCCGGATGCTTTTTAAATGATCTGTGGATCGGCTTCTGGCATCTGTGCTATCCCAATCGTCCTTTGGGCTACAGCGAGTACGGGGCCGAGGGTATGCCAAACCTGCACTCCGAGCATCCCCGCAGAAATGACCACACTGAGGAATACCAGGCAAAGTACCATGAGTTCATGCTCCGGTGCTTCTGTCGGCACCCCTATATGTGGTCCACCCATGTATGGAATATGTTTGACTTTGCCGCCGACGCCCGGGACCAGGGAGGCGAACCTGGCATGAATCACAAGGGCCTTGTCACCTTCGACCGCAAGACCAAGAAGGACAGCTTCTTCCTCTACAAGGCTTGGTGGAGCAAGGACCCCTTTGTGCACATCTGCTCCAAGCGGTTTACCGACCGGGCAAAGGACACCATCACTGTGAAGGTCTACAGCAACCAGCCCACCGTAACCCTGAAGGTGAACGGCAGGGAAATCGGCAGCGCCACCGAGCCGGATCATGTGTTCATCTTCCGGGTGAAGGTGGAAAAGAACACAAAAGTGGAGGCCGTAGCTGGCAGCCTGAAGGACAGCGCTGTTTTCCATAAGGTTGATGTCCCCAATCCAGATTATGTCCTGAAAAAGTCCAAGAATCAACAGGCTTCCAACTGGGTGGATGCCTGAGGAAGAAAAATGAAGGAGGTCTATCCATGGCAAACAAACCCACCAATGCCGTCAATGACGGCGTGAACCGCGCCAAGCTGTATCAGCTTGCTCTGTTCCCTCTGAATAACGGCGCAACCAATGTCTATTTTGTTCTGATTCTGTCCTATGTAGCCCAGTTCGGCTCCAGCATTCTGGAACTGGGACTGTACGCATCTATCATGGTAACCATCATGCGGGTATTTGATGCCATCACCGATCCGATCATTGGTGCGCTGATGGACCGCACCAGCACCAAATTTGGAAAGTTCCGTCCCTTTATGGTCATCGGCAGCGTCATCATGGCGGTTTCTGTCATCTGCCTGTACTGCCTGACCCCGCTGATTCCCGCTTCCATGAAGGCCATACGTTACATCGCCTTTACTGTGGTCTATGCCGTGTGGGTCATCGGCTACACCTTCCAGACCAGCTGCACCCGGGCCGGTCAGACCGTGCTGACCAATGATCCTAAGCAGCGTCCCCTGTTCACCATCTTCAACACCGTGGGCTCCATGCTGGGCATGGGTGTGATGCAGTTCCTGATCCCCCTGATTAAGAACAACTTCAATGTTTACGACGAAGCCGGTTCCTTGATTCAGTCCGGCTATGCCCGCCCGGAGCTGTACCGAATCATCACCCCTGTGGGAATTGTGGTTTCTGTACTGCTCACCATCCTGGCCATCATCGGCATCGCCGAGAAAGACCGCCCCGAGTTCTATGGCATCGGCGGTGCCAAGCAGGAAAAGGTCAAGATTTCCGAATATGTGGAGATCATCAAAAACAACAAGCCCATGCAGCGGCTGATGGTTGCCGGTGCGGGCTGCAAGCTGGCTCTGGCCATCGCCACCAATACTACTGTGCTGCTGGCGCTGTACGGCATTATGATGGGCAACTACGACAGCTTGTATCTGCCCATGATGATTATGGGCTATGTGTTTGCCGTGCCCTTCTTCCTGCTGTCCGTCAACACTTCCCAGAAGCTGGGGCAGAAAGCCTCTCTGACCCGCTATGTCACGGTAGCCCTGTGCTGCTATGTGGGTGTGCTGGCACTGCTGCTGATTTCCAATGTGAACAATCCCGCCACCATGCTGTCCTTCCCCTTCAACGGCGGCGGCAGCATCAATCTGTACACCATCGCCTTTATTCTCTGCTTCGGCATCGGCTACGGCGCTTACTACGCCACGGCGGATATGCCCATCCCCATGGTGGCCGACTGCTCCGACTACGAGACTTATCGCTCCGGCAAGTACATCCCCGGCATCATGGGCACCCTGTTCTCTTTGGTTGACAAACTGGTGTCCTCTCTGGCTCAGACGCTGGTTGCCTTCATCTTTCTGATCTGTGCCGGACTGCAGGACCTGCCTACCGACAGCACCCCCTACTCCACCGGCATTAAGGTGGCCATCATCGTCATGTTCTGCCTGATTCCCATGATCGCTTGGGCAGCGACCCTCTGGGCCATGAAGGGCTATGGTCTCACCGGAGCCAAGATGAAGGAAATTCAGAAAGTCAACGCGCAGCGGAAGCAGGCCATTGCCCAGGGGATGTCTCTGGAAGAGGCCATGGAGAAATGGAAATAAACCCCAAAGCTGATACGATTATAGCGATTGTGTAAGCAGAAAATGACAGCAACGTGACACTGACGGCTACAGCCGGGGACTTTGCGGCAAATCCAACGATATAGGTTTTTCCTAGCGGTTCAAAAAGGAGTACACAGCAATGGAGATAAAAGAGACAATCGAAATCTTGTCACTAGAGGAAAAAGCCGCCCTGCTCCAGGGTTGGAGCACCTGGACCACCTGGGACGGCA